>NZ_JAJSYW010000068.1:0-31120 GCF_036815005.1 Streptomyces sp. IBSBF 2435
CCCGGGGGCGCGGCGGGGGGCCCCCCCCCCCCCAGGCCGCCGTGCACGGTGTAGGCCGCTTCGGCGGTGAAAGGGCCGGTGGCAGCGATTGCCGCCATGGCTCCCCACAGCACCTCGCGCTCGTCCTCGCCGTCGAGCATGGCCGTCACCAGGCGTAGCAGTGCGTGCGGCGCGGCCTCCGGCTGCGGGACGGGGTGGAGGGGCACGGCGGTCGGAACGGGAACAGCGTCCATCGCATGTCCAATCGCGGCTCGACAGCGGCTTCCCTCCTTTCACGTTACGCCGCCCGGCGCGGGGTCTCACCTGCGAACCGTGTCGCGTCCCCGTCCTGGCGGGCCGGAACGCCGGCGCGGATTGGTCCTGCCGGGGCGAGGAAGCACGCCGGGTACCGCGCGACCCTGGCAGTAGGTGCGGTGTGCCCCCGCTCCGTACGTCTGGGAGCCCGCCGACCGGTCCCGCGTCGCGACGGAGGAGATTCTTATGGCGAAGGCAGTAGGCATCGATCTCGGCACCACCAACTCGGTCATCGCGGTCTGGGAGGGTGGTGAGCCCTCCGTCGTTCCGAACGCGGAGGGGGCCAGGACGACCCCGTCGGTCGTCGCCTTCTCCGACGACGGCCAGCGGCTGGTGGGACAGCTCGCGCGAAGGCAGTCGATCCTCAACCCCAAAGGCACCATCACCTCCGCGAAGCGGTTCATCGGACGTCGCTACGACGAGATCTCCGACGAGGCCAAGGCGGTCTCCTTCGACGTGGTCGAGGGGCCCGGCGGGGTGGCCCGCTTCGAGGTGGGCGGAAAGCAGTACGCGCCGGAGGAGATCAGCGCGCAGGTGCTCCGCAAGCTGGCCGACGACGCCGGGAAGTCGCTCGGCGAGAAGGTGACCGAGGCGGTCATCACCGTACCGGCGTACTTCAACGACGCCCAGCGCCAGGCCACCAAGGACGCCGGGAAGATCGCCGGCCTCGACGTCCTGCGGATCATCAACGAGCCGACTGCCGCGGCGCTGGCTTACGGGCTGGACAAGAAGGGTCACGAGACGGTCATGGTCTTCGACCTCGGCGGCGGCACGTTCGACGTCAGCCTGCTGGACGTCGGCGACGGTGTGGTGGAGGTCCGCGCCACCGCGGGCGACTCCCATCTGGGCGGCGACGACTTCGATCGCCGGCTGGTGGACCACCTGGCTGACGGCTTCCAGAAGGCCGAGGGCATCGACCTGCGCAAGGACCCGCAGGCTCTGCAGCGTCTGTTCGAGGCGGCCGAGAAGGCGAAGACCGAGCTGAGTTCGGTCAGCCAGACCCAGGTGAGCCTGCCGTTCATCACCGCGGACGCCTCCGGGCCGAAGCACCTCACCGAGACGGTCCGCCGCTCCACCTTCGAGCAGATCACCGCCGACCTGGTGGAGCGCTGCCTCGAACCGGTCAGGACGGCGATGAGCGACGCCAAGGTCGGCGACAACGACATCGACGAGGTCATCCTCGTCGGCGGCTCGACCCGCATCCCGGCCGTGCAGAGCCTGGTCCGCCGGCTGACCGGCGGCAAGGACCCGAACATGAGCGTCAACCCGGACGAGGTGGTGGCGCTGGGCGCCGCGGTTCAGGCCGGCGTGCTCAAGGGCGAGGTCAAGGACGTCCTGCTGCTGGACGTCACCCCGCTGTCGCTGGGCGTCGAGACGGCCGGCGGCGTGATGACCAGGATCATCGAGCGGAACACCACCATCCCCGCCCGCCGGTCGGAGACCTTCTCCACAGCTGAGGACAACCAGCCTGCCGTGGACATCGTGGTGCTCCAGGGCGAACGCGAACTGGCCGCAGACAACCGGGTGCTGGGCCGCTTCCGGCTGGAGGACCTGCGGCCGGCCCGGCGCGGGGAGACCCAGATCGAGGTCACCTTCGACATCGACGCCAACGGCATCCTCAAGGTCGGTGCCAAGGACCGGGACACCGGCGCCGAACAGTCGATCACCATCAGCGAGGGCTCCAACCTCGACCCGTCCGAGGTCGAGCGGATGATCAACGAGGCCGAGAGCAACCGCACCAGCGACCTGGCCCTGCGCGGGGCCATCGACGCCCGCAACGAACTCGACGCCGCCGCATACCAGGTGGAGCGACGCCTGGACGACCTCGGTGACGCCGCACCGGAGCACGAGCGCGCCCGCGCCCGCCTCCTCATCGACGAGGCGCGTACCGCCGTCGAGGAGGAGGCGCCGGCGGAACGGTCCCAGAACCTGACCTCCGAACTCCAGCAGATCCATGCGGCGCTGGCCGCCCACGCCGCCGGACCGGGCGGAGCCGGGGGTGAGGCCCAGCCCGGGGCAGCGCCCGGCCAGGGTCCCGGGGCAGGCTCGCCGAGTGGCGACGACGACGTCATCGACGCCGATTTCGACAAGAGCTGAGGCGGCGACATGCCGGATCAGGAACAGACGCGTCCCGCCGAGGACCGCACCCCGCCCGAGTCCGAGCGGACACCCGTGCCCCAGACGCCCCTCCCGGCCCCCGAACCAGTGGAGCAGGAGTCGGCGTCGGCACCTCGCAGTCCCGAGGTGGAGGAACTGGAGGACCGGTGGCGGCGAGCCCTCGCCGACCTGGACAACCTGCGCAAGCGCTACGCCCGTGAGCTGCCCCGGGAACGGGAGGCCGAGCGGGCCAAGGCGGCCGCGGCGTTCCTCCCGGTCGTCGACAACCTCGAACTGGCCCTCGCCCACGCGGGCGCTGACGACCACGGCGCGATCGTCAGCGGAGTCCGGGCGGTACGCGACCAGGCCGTCGAGGTGCTGCGAAACCTCGGCTACCCCCGCTACGAGGAGACCGGCGTCCCCTTCCACCCGGAGCAGCACGAGGTGGTGTCCGTGGTGGATGAGCCCGACACGCCCGCGGGCACGGTCGTCCAGGTGCTGCGGCCCGGCTACGGCGAACCCGGTCGCCAGCTGCGGCCGGCCGCGGTAGCGGTCAGCCGCAAGCAGGAGTGAGGCTGCCATGGCAGAGGACTACTACGAGGCGCTGGGCGTTCCCCGCACCGCCGACGCCGCCGAGATCCAGCAGGCGTTCCGTACCCTGGCCCGCCGCTTTCACCCGGACGTCAACCGCGATCCGGCCGCAGAAGAACGCTTCAAGCAGATCAATGAGGCGTACAGCGTGCTCTCCGACCCCGGCACCCGGTCCCGCTACGACCGCTTCGGCCCCGATTTCCGGCAGATTCCGGAGGACTACGACGAGCGTGTCGCGGCCGGCCAGGGCTTCGGCGGCGGAGCCCGCGCGCACCGGGGCAGTCCCTTCGAAGGCACCCGGGGCGCCGACCGGGCAGGCGCCCGGACCTGGACGGGGACCGGCTTCGATGCCTCTGGCGTGGACTTCGAGGATCTCTTCGGCGGCATGTTCGGCGGCCGGGCCGGCGGCACCGGGCGGGGCGCCCCGATCCCCGGCGCGGACCAGGAGGCCGAACTCACGCTCAGCGTGGAGGAGGCGTACCGCGGCGGGCGGCGGACGATCACCCTCGGCGGACCCGGCGGGGAACGCCGCTACGACGTCACCATCCCGGCCGGCGTCGTCGACGGGCAGCGCATCCGGCTCGCAGGCGAGGGCGGCCGGGGCCGCGGCCCGGGTTCCGCCGGGGACCTCTACCTGGTGGTCCGCATCGCCCCCCATCCCCGCTACCGGCTCGTCGGGCGCGACATCCACGTCGATCTGCCCGTCACCGCCTGGGAGGCCGCGCTGGGAGCGACGGTGCCGGTCGACGGGCCGGGCGGGACGGTCAAGGTGCATGTGCCGCCCGGCACCTCCACCGGCCGCCGGCTGCGGCTGCGCGGCGAGGGGATGCCGCACCCCAAGGGTTCCCCCGGTCACCTCTACGCCGAGATCCAGGTGACGGTGCCGCCCTCGCCCAGCCCGCGCGAGCGTGAGCTGTTCGAGGACCTGGCCGCCGTCTCCTCCTTCGACCCGAGGAAGCAGACATGAGAGCCGAACACCGATCTCCCGGCCAAGCAGCCGGGCAGCCCGGCACCAGGGCCGCCTACCCGCTGGTGCGGGTCCACCGGACCAGCCCCGGCCGCTATCAGCTCCCCATGGCCGCGGTGGCCGGCCGGAGCGGGCTGCCGCCCGAACTCGTCAGGCGTTTCGCGGCCCTCGGACTGCTGGACGCCGAGCGCGACGCCGGGGGCCGGCTGTGGTTCCGGACCAGCGCCCCGTCGGCCATCGCCCGGGTGCAGCGGCTGCGGGCCGGACTGTGCCTCAACTACGCGGCCATCGGCGTCGTCCTGGACCTGCTCGACCGCGTCGAACGCCTGGAAGCCGCACTGCGGCGCAGCGAACGAGCCGCCAAGGAGCCGACGACATGGACATGAACCGCCTCACCTTGAAGTCCCAGGAAGCGCTCCAGGAAGCGCAGAGCGTCGCGGTACGGACGGGCCAGACCGAGGCCGACGGGGAGCACCTGCTGCTGGCGCTGCTCGATCAGCGGGACGGCCTGACCACCCGTCTGCTGGCAGACGCCGGCGCGGACCCGGTTGCCCTGCGGGCCGCCGTCGAGGCCGATCTCGCCAGACGCCCCCGCACGGCCGGCCCGGGCGCCGCCCCCGGCCAGGTGACGGTGACCCAGCGGCTGGCCCGGCTGCTCGACACCGCCGAGCAGGAGGCCAAGCGGCTCAAGGACGATTACGTCTCCACCGAGCACCTGGTGCTGGCCCTGGTGGACGAGGGCCCGGCCACCGCGGCCGGCCGCCGGCTCGGCGAACAGCGCGTCACCAAGGACTCCTTCCTCGCCGCCCTCACCACGGTGCGCGGCAACCAGCGGGTCACCTCCGCCAATCCTGAGGAAGCGTACGAGGCCCTGGAGAAGTACGGGCGCGACCTCGTCGCCGAGGCCCGCACCGGCCGCCTCGACCCGGTGATCGGCCGGGACGCCGAAATCCGCCGGGTGATCCAGATCCTCAGCCGCAAGAGCAAGAACAACCCGGTCCTGATCGGCGAACCCGGGGTCGGTAAGACCGCCATCGTCGAGGGCCTGGCCCAGCGGATCGTGCGCGGCGACGTGCCCGAAGGGCTGCGGGACAAGACGGTGTTCTCGCTCGACATGGGCTCGCTGGTGGCCGGAGCCAAATACCGCGGCGAGTTCGAGGAGCGCCTCAAGGCCGTCCTGTCGGAGGTCAAGGGCGCCGAGGGCCGCATCCTGCTGTTCGTGGACGAGCTGCACACCGTCGTCGGGGCGGGTGCCGCCGAGGGCGCGATGGACGCGGGCAACATGCTCAAGCCGATGCTGGCCCGCGGCGAATTGCACATGATCGGCGCCACCACGCTGGACGAGTACCGCAAGCACATCGAGTCCGACGCCGCCCTGGAGCGCCGCTTCCAGACCGTCCGGGTGGACGAGCCGACCGTCGAGGACGCCATCTCCATCCTGCGCGGCATCCGCGAGCGACTGGAGGTCTTCCACGGCGTCAAGATCCAGGACAACGCCCTGGTCGCTGCCGCCACCCTCAGCCACCGCTACATCAGCGACCGCTTCCTCCCGGACAAGGCCATCGACCTGGTCGACGAGGCCTGCGCGCGGCTGCGGACCGAGATCGACTCCATGCCCGCCGAACTCGACGAACTCACCCGCCGGGCAACCCGCCTGGAGATCGAGGAGGCCGCGCTGGACCAGGAGGCCGACCCGGCCAGCCGCGCCCGCCTGGAGGACCTGCGCCGTGAACTGGCCGACCTGCGGGGCGAGGCGGACGCCAAACATGCCCAGTGGGAGGCCGAGCGCCAGGCCATCCGCAAGGTCCAGGAACTGCGCCAGGAACTGGAACGCGCCCGGCAGGAGGCCGAGCAGGCCGAACGCGCATACGACCTCAACCTGGCCGCCCGGCTGCGCTACGGAACCGTCGGCGAACTGGAGCGCCGACTGGCCGCCGAGGAGGAACAGCTCGCCGGCAAGCAGGGCGAGAGCCGGCTGCTGCGCGAGGTGGTGACCGCCGAGGAGATCGCCGAGATCGTCTCCGCGTGGACCGGCATACCCGTCACCCGCCTCCAGGAGGGCGAACGGCAGAAGCTGCTCAAGCTGGACGAGATCCTGCGCGAGCGGGTCGTGGGTCAGGACGAGGCTGTCCAGCTCGTCGCCGACGCGGTGATACGGGCCCGCTCCGGAGTACGCGACCCGCGCCGGCCGATCGGCTCGTTCATCTTCCTCGGCCCCACCGGCGTCGGGAAGACCGAGCTGGCCAAGACGCTCGCCGCCGCGCTGTTCGACAGCGAGACCAACATGATCCGCCTCGACATGAGCGAGTACCAGGAACGCCACACCGTCAGCCGCCTGGTCGGCGCGCCCCCCGGATACGTCGGCTACGAGGAAGGCGGCCAGCTCACCGAGGCGGTACGCCGCATGCCGTACTCCGTCGTCCTGTTCGACGAGATCGAGAAGGCGCACGCCGACGTCTTCAACACGCTGCTGCAGGTGCTGGACGACGGCAGGATCACCGACGCGCAGGGACGTACCGTCGACTTCCGCAACACCGTGGTCATCATGACCTCCAACCTCGGGTCGCAATACCTGCTCCAGGGCGCCACCCAGGCCGGCGAGATCAAACCCGAGGCGCGGGCGCTGGTGATGACCGAGCTCAACGGCCATTTCCGCCCCGAGTTCCTCAACCGCGTCGACGACATCGTCATCTTCCACCCGCTCGGCATCGCGCAGATCGAGCGCATCGTCGACCTGCTCCTCGACGAGCTGCGCGACCGCCTCGCCGAGCAGCGCATCACGCTCGTCCTCACCGAGCCGGCCCGCCACCTGATCGCCGCCGAGGGCTACGACCCGGTCTACGGAGCCAGGCCGCTGCGCCGCTTCATCTCGCACGAGGTCGAGACCAGGATCGGCCGCGCGCTGCTCAGCGGTGAGGCACGCGAAGGCGTGACCATCCTGGTCGACGCCGCAGGCGGCGACCTGACCGTCGCCCTCCAGGAGCAGCCGCAGGAGTCGTCGGCCTCCGGGCCACCTGGTGCGGACCCAGCCGCGGGGTGAGTTCAGCCCTGGCCCGTCGTGCCGAGAACACCGCAAGGCTGCGAGGGCTGCCCGCACCCGGGGACTCAGCGGGTGCACCTGCGCCGAACGCGCCGCCGTACAGGCCGGCCGGTTCGGCGCCCGGATCCGCGTACCCGCGCAGGCCGCCGGCCTCGAACAGCGGGAGGCCACCCGCGAGTGGGTGTCCACCGCATGGTCAAGGACTTCGAGTCGCAGGGTGTGCCGATCGACCGTGTGGGGTCCCAGAGTCGTTTCGCAATGTCGGGCCGCCGTCGAGCTTCGAGACCGCACAGGGGCGGAGGATCACCGCGCAGTCGCGGGCGTCACCGGAGCAATCCCTTGGTCCGGGGTCGGACGACACCTTGACTGTGTGGCTGTGAGCGCTAACACTTAGCGCCATCACGGATCGGAGTACCATGTCGCATACCGCGGAACCCCCCCACCAGGAGCCTCGCCGCCGGGCTCCCACCATGGCGGACGTCGCCCAGGTGGCGGGCGTGTCGCACCAGACCGTCTCGCGCGTGCTGAGCAACCACCCCAACGTGCGGGACACGACGCGGGCCGACGTGCAGCGGGCCATCGAGCAGTTGGGCTACCGGCGCAATTCCTCGGCCAGGGCACTGGTCACCCGGCGTACCCTCACCCTCGGGGTGGTCGCGTGCAATCCGACCCTCTTCGGCCCGGCCAGCACGCTGTACGGGCTGGAAGAGGCCGCGCGCGACGAGGGCTACATGGTCTCCGCGGTCACCCTGCGCCGCTATACGGCCAAGGCGCTGGAGGAGGCCATCGACCACCTCAGCGAATGGGGCGTCGAGGGCATCGTCGTGATAGTCCCGCACCGCGAGGCCGTCGCCGCGCTGGCCGAGCTGCGGCTGCCCTTCCCGGTGGTCACCGTCGAGGGCGGCCACTCGCTGCCGATAGCGGGCGTCTCGGTCGACCAGGAGCTGGGCGCCCGGCTGGCGACCGGCCACCTGCTGGCGGCCGGCCATCGTACGGTCTGGCACGTGGCGGGCCCGCCGGACTGGCTGGAGGCCGAGGCGAGGGTCAACGGCTGGCGCGGCACCCTGGAGGAGGCCGGCGCCGAGGTGCCGCCGCCGCTGGTGGGGGACTGGACGCCGCTGTCCGGCTACCGCGCGGGCCAGGAACTGGCCGGGCGGGTCGCGGCCGGCTCGGCGCGCAGGACGTCCGCCGGCGTCACCGCCGTCTTCGTGGCCAACGACCAGATGGCGCTCGGCCTGATGCGGGCCTTCCGCGAGGCGGGCCTGTCGGTGCCGGGCCAGGTCGCCATCGCCGGCTTCGACGACATCCCCGAGGCCGAGTTCTTCGCCCCGCCGCTGACCACCGTCCGCCAGGACTTCGCCGCCGTGGGGCAGGCCAGTATCCGCCTGCTGGTGGCCCAGTTGGAGACCGGCTCGACCGGCCGCGACGGCGAGCGCGTGGTGATCGAACCGCGGCTGATCGTCCGGCGCAGCAGCACGTCGTCCTGACCGGTCGCCCTGCCGTCCGGCAATAGGCCGGGCGTCGTACCGATTCCACTTCTCCTGGAGATCACATATGACCACCAGCTCGCCCGCGGTCACCGTGGGCGTCGACTTCGGGACCCTGTCGGGCCGCGCGCTGGTCGTCGCCGTTGATGACGGCGCCGAGTTGGGCAGCGCGGTGCACGACTACACCCACGGCGTGGTGGACGGTGCGCTGCCCGGCGGGCGTGAACTGCCCCCGGACTGGGCCCTCCAGATCCCGCAGGACTGGCGTGACGTGCTGCGCTTCGCGGTGCCGCGGGCGCTGGCGGCGGCGGGGGTGCGGCCGGAGCAAGTGGTGGGCATCGCCACCGACTTCACGGCCTGCACGGTACTGCCGACGACCCGTGACGGTACGCCGCTGAGTGAACTCGCGGCCTTCGCCGACCGCCCGCACGCCTACCCGAAGCTGTGGCGGCACCACGCGGCGCAGCCCGAGGCGGACGACATCGTGGCCGCGGCGGAGGAGTCGGGGCAGGGCTGGCTGGCCCGCTACGGCGGGAAGATCTCCAGCGAGTGGCAGTTCGCCAAGGCGCTGCAGGTGCTGCGCGAGGACCCGGAGGTCTACGCGGCGGCCGACCGCTGGATCGAGGCGGCCGACTGGATCGTCTGGCAGCTGACGGGCACCGAGAACCGTAACCTGTGCACCGCCGGCTACAAGGGCATCTACCAGGACGGCGGCTATCCGGACGCCGCCTTCCTCGCCTCGCTGCACCCGGACTTCGCGGACTTCACCGCCAAACTGGAGCACCCGCTGTCCGGACTGGGCACGGCGGCGGGGGCGTTGAGCGCGCACGCCGCGGCGCTGACCGGGCTGCGCGAGGGCACGGTGGTCGCCGTGGGGAACGTGGACGCGCACGTCACCAGCGCCGCCGCCCAGGCCCTCGAACCCGGCCACATGCTGGCCATCATGGGCACGTCCACCTGCCACATCATGAATTCCGACGTGCTCGCCGAGGTGCCCGGCATGTGCGGGGTGGTGCGGGACGGCGTCGTGCCCGGCCTGTGGGCCTACGAGGCGGGGCAGAGCGGTGTCGGCGACATCCTGGCGTGGGCGGTGCGTACCGCGGCCCCGCACGGATACGCAGCCGAGGCCCGGCGGCGCGGCATCGCTGTGCACGACCTGCTCACGGAGAAGGCGGCGGCCCAACCGGTCGGCGGGCACGGCCTGGTGGCGCTCGACTGGCACAGCGGGAACCGCTCGGTGCTGGTCGACCACGCCCTGTCAGGACTGGTCCTGGGCCTGACGCTGGACACCCGTCCCGAGGACATCTACCGGGCGCTGGTCGAGGCGACCGCGTTCGGAACCCGCACGATCATCGAGACCTTCGAACGGGCGGGCGTGCCGGTCGGCGAATTCACCGCGGCGGGCGGCCTGTTGAAGAACACGTTTCTGATGCAGACCTACAGCGACGTGCTGGGGCGCCCGATCAACCTGCTGGCCTCGGAGCAGGGCCCGGCGCTCGGGGCGGCGATCCACGCTGCGGTGTCAGCGGGGGCGCACCCGGACATCCGCGCCGCATCGGAGGCGATGGGGCGGATCGAGCGGGCGGTGTATGTCCCCGACCCGGCGCGGGCGGCGGCGTACGACCGGCTGTACGCCGAATACCGCACCCTGCACGACTACTTCGGGCGCGGCGGCAACAACGTCATGCACCGGCTGCGAGCCCTGCGCACGATGCGGACAAGCACTGACACTTCTTCCATGTGAGCGTTAACTCCCTCTATTCATCCGAGGTCCCGATGCTCGAACGTCTTCCCCCATCCCCTGTCGACGATGTTCTCGCCCACCTGCGGCGGCAGGTCAGTGACCTGCACCAGGAGCTGGTCCGCTACAACCTCGTGGTCTGGACGGCCGGAAACGTCTCCGCCCGGGTGCACGGCGCGGACCTGTTCGTGATCAAGCCCAGCGGGGTCGACTACGACCGGCTGTCGCCCGCGAACATGATCGTGTGCGACCTGGACGGCGAGGTGGTGGACGGCGGCGGCCTGTCGCCGTCCTCGGACACGGCCGCGCACGCCTACGTCTACCGGCACCTGCCCGAGGTGGGCGGCGTGGTGCACACCCACTCGACGTACGCGTGCGCGTGGGCGGCCCGCGGCGAACCGGTGCCGTGCGTACTGACCGCGATGGCCGATGAGTTCGGGGCGGAGATCCCGGTCGGGCCCTTCGCGTTGATCGGTGACGACTCGATCGGGCGCGGCATCGTCGAGACACTGGCGGGGCACCGCTCGCCCGCCGTGCTGATGCAGAACCACGGGGTGTTCGCGGTCGGGCGGGACGCGCGCGCGGCGGTCAAGGCCGCGGTGATGTGCGAGGACGTGGCCCGGACCGTCCACATCTCGCGGCAGCTGGGCGATCCGCTGCCGATCACCGGGCCGGACATCGACCGGCTCTACGACCGCTACCAGAATGTCTACGGCCAGCCCGCGCCCGCGCCCGCGCCCGTCACCGCGCCTGACCCCGGGTGCACGTCCGCGGAGGGCCGGGCGGGCGCGCGTACCGCTCCGGCCGACGGGCCCGCCGCCGACGGCACCGTGACCGAAAGCCCCGCCACCGACCGAGGAGTCACCGCATGAACGCCACGCCCACTGCCGAGATCTGGTTCATCACCGGCAGCCAGGGCCTCTACGGGCCTGAGACCCTCGCGCAGGTCGCCGACCAGTCACGGCGGATAGCCGATCAGCTTGCCGCGCTCCCGGGCGGGCCGGTGCGGGTGGTGTGGAAGCCGGTGCTGACCGACGCCTCGGCGATCATCGGCACGGTCCTCGAGGCCAACGCCGACGCTGGCTGCGTAGGGCTCATCGCATGGATGCACACCTTCTCTCCGGCCAAGATGTGGATCGGCGGGCTGGACCTGCTGCGCAAGCCACTGCTGCACCTGCACACCCAGGCCAATGTCGAACTCCCGTGGTCCACCATCGACATGGACTTCATGAATCTCAACCAGGCTGCCCACGGCGACCGGGAGTTCGGCTACATCCAGTCCAGGATCGGCGTCGCCCGCAAGACTGTCGCCGGCCACGTCACCGACCCGTACGTCGGCCGGCGCATCCATGCCTGGATGCGCGCGGCCCTCGGCCATGCGGCCCTGCGCAGGCTCCGGTTGGCCCGCTTCGGCGACAACATGCGCGATGTCGCGGTCACCGAGGGCGACAAGGTCGAGGCGCAACTGCGCTTCGGCGTCTCGGTCAACACCTACGGCGTCAACGACCTGGTGGAGGCCGTCGACTCGTCCTCGGATGCCGATGTAACCGCCCTGGTCGAGGAGTACGCCGACGCCTACCGCCTCGACCCTGCGCTCGGCCGGGACGGCGACCGCCACAACTCGTTGCGCTACGCCGCCAGGATCGAACTCGGCCTGCGGGCCTTCCTCGACAACGGCAGCTTCGGCGCCTTCACCACCAACTTCGAGGACCTGGGGGGACTTCGGCAGCTGCCGGGCCTGGCCGTGCAGCGGCTGATGGCCGACGGCTACGGCTTCGGCGGCGAGGGCGACTGGAAGACCGCGACCCTGCTGCACACCGTGAAGGCGATGGGCACCGGCCTGCCCGGCGGCACGTCCTTCATGGAGGACTACACCTACCACCTGGCACCGGGAAGCGAACTCATCCTCGGCGCCCACATGCTGGAGGTCTGCCCCAGCATCGCGGCCGGGCGGCCGAGCTGCGAGATCCACCCGCTGGGCATCGGAGGCCGTGAGGACCCGGTCCGGCTGGTCTTCGACGCAGCCCCCGGCCCGGCGGTGGTGGTGGGCCTGGCCGACATGGGCGACCGCTTCCGGCTGGTCGCCAACCAGATCGAGATCGTCGACCCGGTCGAACCCCTTCCGGCTCTGCCGGTCGCCCGCGCGGTCTGGCGCCCCGCCCCGGACCTGCACACCTCCGCCGAGGCATGGCTGACTGCGGGCGGTCCGCACCACACCGTGCTGTCCACCGCGATCGGCGCGGAGGAACTCACCGATCTCGCCGACTTGCTCGGCACCGAGCTGTTGATGATCGACGCCGGCACTGACATCCGCCAGTTCACCAAGGAGATCCGCTGGAACCAGGCCTACTACCGCCTCGCCCGTGGGTTGTGAGGGCACGGCCGGACCCGCTGCACCGGACGGTCGGCGTCCCGGCGCCGGTCCGGTTTCCGGCATGCGTTGTCGGCCTCGCGTTTTTGTTCTGTGCAACGTCTTGACGCCGTGCCGGTGAACGCTAACAATCGCTGCCAAGCAACGGACCGCGAGTGGGGTCGGGAGCGATCGTGCCGCTTCGGATGTCACTCGGTCGCAGGTGGCGAGGTCCACGTCGGCCGGGGAAGGCAAGCTGATTGACTACAAACCCCTTTGTGCGGCTTTGTCCTCCCTTGAGGGTAGGCGGTTTCCCTCGGTGTGCTGCCTTCCCGGTGAACCGTGAGCTGCGGGGGAAGAGTGGCCGTCGGTCAGAACGAGAATCCTTGCTCCGTTTATGTGAGCGCTAACAGGCCGCAAGGCCCCTCCGAACAGGATTTGATCATGCGTGATGTGCGGTCTCGTAGTCGGGGATTCGGACGCTGGAGTGCCGCCGCCATCGCTGTCGCGATGGTTGCCACGATCGGCGCGTGCAGCAAGAGCGGAGCCGGTGACTCGTCGTCGGACACAGGCAAGTCCAGCAGTGGCGCGACGACGTCCACCGCGGTGTCCATCAAGGGCGACATCGCCTTCAACGACGCCAACCTCGCGAAGCTGGACGACGCGCTGAAGGCGGCGCTGGCGGGCAAGGACCTGTCCAAGCTCAACGAGGCGATGGTCGTCAACGTCGCCGTAGACTACTGGAACGCCGGCAAAGCCGGCTTCAACAAGGGGCTGAAGGACCTCGGAGTCAAGGGCACGTACCAGGCGCCGGCGAACGGGCGGCTGGACCAGCAGTTGTCGATCATCCAGACGCTGCGCGGCCAGGGCATCACCGGCCTGAGCGTGTCGGCCATCGACCCGACCGCCATCAAATCCCCCATCTCGTCGGCGAACAAAGCCGGCATCCCGGTGCTGGCGATCGATTCGCCGCTGCCGAAGGAGGACGGCGCCGCGCTCTACCTGGGCACGCCGAACTACACCGCCGGCCAGAAGGCCGGCGAGGCGATGAAGCAGGCGCTCGGCGGCAAGGGCCAGGTCGTGATCCTGGTCGGTTCGCTCACCACCTCGAACGCAGTCGAGCGCATCCAGGGCTTCGAGGACGCGCTCAAGGGCACCGGCATCAAGGTCGCCCAGAAGCTCAGCGACGGCATGGACGCGGCCAAGGCGCTCACCAACGCGCAGACCGCCATCCAGACCAACCCCGACATCAACGGCCTGTACGGGGTGTACTCCTACGACGGGCCGTCCGCCGGCCAGGCCGTACAGGCGGCGGGCAAGACCGGGAGGGTCAAGATCGTCTCGGACGACAGCGACCCGCAGACGCTGAAGTTCGTCCAGTCGGGCGTCATCCAGGCGACCGTGCTGCAGCAGCCGTACCAGCAGGGTTACACGGGCGCGTATCTGCTCGCGGCGTTCAAGGTGCTCGGCAAGCAGGCCACGCTGGACTTGGTCAAGCCCTATCTGGAATCGGACGGAGCCACGCTTTCCTCGGGCGTGGGCCTGGTCACCGGAGGAAACCTCGCCGACTACCAGGCCAAGCTCAAGGACCTGGGAATCAGCTGATGGACTCGTCCGCCGACATTGGTCCCGGGGCTCCCGGCGGCATCGCCGTATCGCTCCGCGACGTGAGCAAGACCTACGGTCCGGTGAAGGTGCTCGACATCGCGCGGCTCGACCTGGCGCGCGGTCAGATCGTGGCGGTGGTCGGCGAGAACGGTGCCGGGAAGTCCACGCTCATGGGCGTGCTCTCCGGCACCGTCACCCCCACCACCGGTGCCATCGAGATCGCCGGGCAGCCGCTCCAGCCCGGCCGCCCCGACCACTCCCGCGACATGGGGGTGGCCCTGGTGGCACAGGAGTTCCCGCTGGTGGACCAGCTGAGCGTGGCGGAGAACCTGCTGCTCGGGCGGCGCCCGCAGCGCGCCGCCGCCCGCCGGCTCGGCCGGGTGGTGGTCGACCGGGCGGGCACCCGGGCCGAGGCCAGGACGCTGCTGGCCGAGGTCGGGGTGACCGGTGTCGACGTCGACCGGCCGGTCGGGCGCTTCCCGGTCCCCGTACGGCAGATGATCGAGATCGCCAAGGCGTGGGGCCACCGCCCGGTCGTCCTGATCCTGGACGAGCCCACCTCCTCGCTCGGGCCGGTCGAGGCCGAGCGGGTCCTCGACCTCGCCCGCGCCCATGCCGCGGCCGGCGGCGCGGTGCTCTTCATCGGCCACCGGCTGGACGAGGTGCGGTCGGTGGCCGACCGGGTCGTGGTGCTCCGCAGCGGCCGGCTGGTCGCCGACCTGACCCCCGCGGAGGCCACCGAGGAGCGGATGATCCGCGAGATGGTCGGCAGCGAGCTGGCCCGCGCGGACCTCGCGCCGCCGTCCTCCGTCGAGCGCAGCACCACGCTGAGCGTGCGCGGGCTCACCGCCAACGGGCTCGGACCGGTCGACCTGGACGTGCACGCGGGCGAGATCGTGGGCGTCGCGGGCCTGATGGGCTCGGGCCGCAGCCGGCTGCTGCACACCGTGATGGGCGCCCAGCCGCGTACCGGCGGCTCGGTGGCCCTCGACGGCGCCGACTTCCACCCGCGGCACCCGGCGCGGTCGGTCGAGGCCGGCATCGGACTGGTGCCCGAGGACCGCAAGGTCCAGTCGCTGCTGCCGGCCCACTCCGTGCGGTGGAACGTCACGCTCGCCACGCTGCGCCGGATCAGCCGCCGCGGCGTGCTGCGGCCGAAGGCCGACAAGGAGCACGCGGCCAGGATCGTCAAGGACCTGGGCGTACGCCTGCACAGCCAGGAGCAGTCGATCAGCTCGCTGTCGGGCGGCAACCAGCAGAAGGCCGTCTTCGGGCGTTGGCTGGCGGCCGACCCGAAGCTGCTGCTGCTCGACGAGCCGACCCGCGGGGTGGACGTCGGCGCCAAGGCCGAGCTCTACCGCCTGATCGACACGGCGGCGCAGGACGGGCTCGCGGTCCTGGTCGCCTCCTCCGAGCTGGAGGAACTGCTCTGGATCTGCCACCGCATCGTGGTGATGGCCCGCGGCCGGATCGTCGCGGACATCCCGCGTGAGCGGTTCGGCAAGAAAGTGATCATGACCGCGGCGGCCGGCTCGCGGCCTGCTGCGGGAGCCCGCCGGGACGCGGGTGCGGGAGCCGGCCGTGACGCCGGGACGGGAGCCGGTACGTCCGGCGAAGGGAAGGCACGCGCATGAGGACCAGCACCGCCCCGGAACTCGCGGACCCGGACGCAGCCGCGCAGCCGCGTACTCCACTGGTCCGGCGGCTGGCCGAGACCCCGGAAGTCGGCGTCGTCGCCGCCTGCGTGGTGGTATTCGTCGCGCTCGCGGTCGACAAGTCCACCTTCGCCGGCGCCGTCAACCTCCAGGGCATGGGTTTCGACCTGGCGCAGTACGGGCTCATCGCGATCGGCGAATCGCTGGTCATCCTCACCGGCGGCATCGACCTGTCCGTGGGCGCGCTGCTGGGCACCAGCGTGATCCTGATGTCCTGGTTCAACGTACGGGCCGGGCTGCCGCCCGTACTCGCGATCCTGGTCACCATGGTCATCGCCGGCACGGTCGGCCTCATCCACGGGCTCGCCGTCACCCGGCTGAAGATGCCGCCCTTCGTCGTCACCCTGGTCACCTACACCGTCGCCCAGGGCGTCACGCTCGCCATCACCTCGGGCACCTCGATCACCGGCATCGGCGGCTTCTTCGGCGACGTCGGCCAGACGTACGTCGCCCAGGTCCCGCTGCCGCTGATCCTCTTCGCGGCCGTGGCGCTCGCCGCCTGGTTCTTCCTGGAGCGCACCTACGCGGGCCGCCAGGTCTACGCGGTCGGCGGCAACGCCGAGGCGGCCCGGCTGGCCGGCATCCGCGGTGACCGGCGGATCATCTCGATGTACGTCACCAGCTCGCTGCTGTCCGCCTTCGCCGGGATCATGGTGCTGGGCCGGATGGGTGTCGGCTCGGCCAGCGGCGTCGGCGTCGGCTGGGAGCTGTCGGCGATCGCCGCGGCCGTGATCGGCGGGGTGAGCCTGGTCGGCGGGCAGGGCCGCATCCTGGGCATCGTGGCGGGCACCGTGCTGCTCGAACTGATCAACAACGGCCTGACCACGCTGCAGATCAACTCCAACTACACCAACATCGTCCTCGGCTGCGTCCTCGGTCTGGCCATCACCGCCGACCGCCTGCGGGCCAGAACCGTGGCCCGTCGCGGCTGACCCTGCGCGAATCCACGCCCCGCGCCCCGACTCCGAGGCGCCGGGCCCGCCTTCGGCCTGCCCCCACGCAGGCGCCCCCCTCACGCCGGAGCCACGTCAACGGCCGCCGGCCGCACAACACCACGCGCTGGGCTCCGCGCCCGGCACACCCCCCACACAGAGGAGGACCCGGTGTCCGCACCACTGACCGTCCTGTTCCAGCGGCAGTTCAGAAAATACGTCCTGGCGGCTGCCGCCGTCATCGCGCTCATCGCCGGTGTCCTGGCCGGCGGCTCGCACGCCTCGCAGGCCGCGGGCTCCCTGCCGTGCGACATCTACGCCTCCGGCGGTACGCCCTGCGTGGCCGCGCACAGCACCACCCGTGCGCTGTACAGCTCCTACACCGGCCCGCTCTACCAGGTCAGGCGCTCGTCGGACAACACGTACAAGAGCTTCAGCCCGACGACCGCGGGCGGCTACCCCGACGCGTCCGCGCAGGACTCCTTCTGCTCCGGTACGACCTGCGTCATCACGCGGATCTACGACCAGTCCGGACGCGGCAACGACCTGACCCAGGCACCCGGTGGCGGTGCGGCCGGCGGCCCGGACAACCTCGCCAACGCCACCGCAGCCCCCACCACGGTGGGCGGCCACAAGGCCTACGGCGTGTACATCGCGCCCGGCACGGGCTACCGCAACGACAACACCAGCGGCATCGCCACGGGTGACAGTCCGGAGGGGATGTACGCGATCTTCGACGGCACGCACTACAACGGCGGCTGCTGCTTCGACTACGGCAATGCCGAGACGAACAACAACGACGACGGCAACGGCACGATGGAGGCGATCTACTTCGGCAACATCAAGGTCTGGGGCTACGGTTCGGGCAACGGCCCCTGGATCATGGCCGACCTGGAGAACGGCCTGTTCTCCGGCGTCAACCAGCACCTCAACTCCAACGACCCGACGGTCAACTACCGCTACACCACCGCCATCGTCAAGGGCGCACCGAACCACTGGGCCATCCGCGGCGGCAACGCCCAGTCCGGCGGCCTGTCCACCTTCTACGACGGGGTACGTCCCAACGTCTCGGGCTACAACCCGATGAAGAAGCAGGGCGCCATCATCCTCGGCATCGGCGGCGACAACAGCAAGGGCGCCCAGGGCACCTTCTACGAGGGAGTCATGACCTCCGGCTACCCGTCGGACGCCACCGAGAACGCCGTCCAGGCCAACATCAACTCCGTCAACTACGGCGGCACCGGCTCGGGCGGCGGCAATCCCGGCACCCTGACGCCCGGCTCCCGGATCTCCCTGCAGGCCACCACTTCATGCTGTACCGCGGACTACATCAAGCACGACGACAATGACACCAACGTGGTCATCGCGGGTGTCTCCTCGTCGTCCTCGTCCACCGACAAGGGCGACGCAACCTGGATCGTCCGAGCCGGCTTGGCCAACGGCTCCTGCGTATCGTTCGAGTCGGCGAACAAGTCCGGCCAGTACCTGCGCCACCAGAACTACCAACTGCACCTCGCGGGCAACGACGGTTCCTCGACGTTCACGCAGGACGCCACATTCTGCCCACAGTCCGGGCATAACGGCCAGGGATACTCCTTCCAGTCGGTGAACTACACCAACCGGTACCTACGGCACTACAGCTACACCGTCTACATCGCCTCCAACGGCGGCTCGAACACCTTTGACTCCACCACTTCCTGGAACGACGACACCAGCTGGAACGTCGCCACCCCCTGGTCCTGACACCCGGATCAGCGTCCGCTCCGATCGAAGGCCGCGCCGCCGGACACAGGCCCGGCGGCGCGGCCCGCCGGTCCATCAGATCCGGCGTTTATCAGACACACCCGAGCCCCTTCCCGGAGCCAAGGGCTGTGCCCTTGGCTCCTGCGGGGTCGGCACCGGCCCAGGCGACTGGTCGCGGCCTGAGCGCCGTCAGGCTGTCGTGCAGGTGCCGCCGTTGAGTGTGAAGGAGGTCGGGGCGGGGTTGGTGCTGCCCTGGTTGGCGAGGAAGCCCACGCTGACCGAGCCGCCGGCGGGGATGGCGCGGGTGTAGTCCACCGGGGTCACGGTCACGGTGCCGCCATCCTGTCCGGGGGTGCCTCCCCACATCTGGGTGATGGTCTGGCCGGCGGTGAAGGAGAAGGTGAGGCTCCAGCCGTCGAGGGCGGCACTCCCGGTGTTGTGGATGACGATCTCGCCCTGGAAGCCGCCGCTCCAGCTTCCCGTCACCTGGTATCCGACCCCGCAGCCGCCTGTCGAGGCGCCGGCGGACGTGGTGACGGTGACGGTGCTGCTGCGGGTCGAGCGGTTGCCGGCCGCGTCGCGTGCGTAGACCGCGAAGGTGTAGGCGGTGCCGGCGGTCAGTCCGGTCACGGTGGCTCCGGCGGTGGTGGAGGACGCGGCGGCGGTTTCGGTGCTGCCGCTGAGGCGGACCACGTCGTAGCCGGTCACGCCGGTGTTGTCGGTGGAGGCCGCCCAGTTCAGCGTGACGGAGGTGGTGGTGACGCCGCTGGCTGTGGGGGTACCGGGCGTGGTGGGCGGTGTGGTGTCGGTCCCGCCGGAGGCGCCCACGGTGATGACGAAGGTGGTCACGCTCTGCGCGGGAAGCGCGGCGGTCAGGGTGCCGTTGCTCAGGCTGGGCCCGCTCAGGGACGCGAGGGTCCTGCTGGCGTCGGTGACGTAGGAGGCCACGCCGGACGGTGTGGTGTTCGCCAGGGTGAACTGCTGGCTCACCGCGCTGGCGGCCTTGTTGACCGCGACGATGACCACTGTCGAGCCACCGGTGTAAGCGGAGGTGTAGACGTTCGTCTGCGGGTTCGATGCCGTGTTGATGCGCACGTACCCGGGGCGGACGAACTTCGAGAACTGCGCCATGATCGCGCCGCGCTTGCTGATCTGCCCGTCCTCGCGCATGGGTCCGTAGCTGCGCCGGATGTACCACCACACGTACGCCTGGAACTCGGCGTCCACCATCGCGTGGTGCATGTGCTCCCCGACGCCGAGTGCGGCGGGCCACAGGTCCGCGGAGTCGGTGCTGTTGGGGTAGTAGACCTCCGTCATCCACAGTTCCTTGCCCTGCCCCTTCTGCTGGAAGAGGGGGTACGGGAAGTCCGAGAACGCCGTGCCGTAGAGGTGGGCGCCGAGGATGTCCAGGTTGGCAAGGGCCGTGGAGTCGTTGAGGATCGGGTCGGACATGTTCTTGAGGTACTGGAACGACTCCGGCGCGATGACCCTGGTGCTGATCGAGCCGGCGTTGCTCCGCAGGAAGGTGACGATCTCGCTCGACGTCCACCACGTCCAGTCCTGGGCGTAGTCGGGCTCGTTCTGGATCGAGATGGCGTACAGATCCACCCCGTTGCCCTTCATGAACTGGGTGAAGTCGTTCAGGTGCTGCGCGTAGGCCGCGTAGCTGTCATGCCGTAGCCGCTTGGCGTTGGTCTGGCTTCCATGGGTGAACGTCTCGACCATGGCGGCCGGCGGATTCCAGGGAGAGGCGAAGACGATCGCCCCCTGAGCGACGGCCCGCTGCGCTGTCGCCACCTCGGCGCCCCAGTTCGCCTTGTTCTCGTCGACGTGGATGCGCAGGATGGAGAAGCCCAGCTGGCCCGTGCCGTTCCCGAACGCCGTATCCCGCTGGGCGGCCGTCAGGTCGCCGGCCCAGGCGGGATGGTTCATGCCGCCGAAGCCCCGGATCGTCTGCCGCCGCGCGGACGGGTCCACGGTCACGGCGGCGGCTGCCGCGGCCGTCGCCCTGGAGGACGGCATCGCCATCGCGAGGACGGGCAGAGCCCCCATCGTCGCCAGCACGGCTCTCCGGCTCGGGGACCCGGGCCCTGCGTTCTTCGCTTCGTCCTGCCGTGGTGTCATGGCTCTCTCCTGAGCTTGGTGGGGGGAGTGATCAGCAGGCAGCGCCCTGGCGCGGCGACGGCGAACCGAGCCGATCGAGCGTTCGACGAGTCGGCCGGTCGAACGTCCGGCTGCGCCGTGGGGAGTTCACGGTCACCGGTGACGCGCGTAAGGAGGGTGGCTTGCGCGCGTGCGCCCGGGAGATGCCGTCCTGCGGAGTCGGGGCTGCTGCCTGCGGCATCGGCCGTCGGCGCATGCTCTTCACGCGGGACCGGCGAGTCCGGCTCGCACGGTGACACCGCGGACGAGGGATTCAGCGGTGGACGCGGACCGACCGGTGTCGACCGTTGTGCCTTCCGGGCGGGCGCGGGAATCGGGTGTGCACGCGGACTTCTCCTTGCGGTGGGGGTGGGCAAGGCGGCGCGAGGGTGGATTGTTAGCGCTAACAGGTATCCACGGATGCCGGTCCATGGGATGCGGGTCAGCTCTGACGACGGCAGCCTGCACCCAGGGTTGTGTGATGTCAACCCCTGTCGCGGCAAGCCTGTCACGTCCCAGTGGCCGCGGCAGGCGAGCCTTCCCGCTGTCATTGACGCCCGGTGGAACGGTCTGCTTACCTTGCTCTCCACAACCCGCAGCAGCTGACCGGTTGCCGGATCGGACGCCGAGTGCGGGAAGGCTGCCTCGCCGCCACGAGTGCGGGTCCGGCCTTGGCTTCACTTTCGCAGATCGCCCCTCCTAGCGGTTCGCGCGTACCTGACAGGTAACCGCTGCTTCACGCTGCTGGAGGTTCCATGACCGCGATCGTGTGCGCCCGCCCTCATCGCCGATGCTCTCGCCGGACGGCCTGGCCGTCGCCCCGCAGGTGATGCCACTACCCGGCCGGGCCCTGTCCCGGTCCGCTCCTGGATCCCGCTCTACGCCGGTCCGCAGAACCGGGCTGCCCGGACGCATGGACAGGCCGAAGCGGCATCCGACGGATGTTAGCGCAATCAGTCCCTGCACGGCTCGTAATTCGAGGAGCGTGTTCTGTGAAACGGAGAGATATGTCCAGACGTTACAGGTCGCTGCCGATCGCCCTGCTCTCCATGGTGCTGGCTGCTGCCGGGGTCTCGATCGTGGCAACATCGGCGCAGGCCGCCAGCGGCTGCCAGGTCGACTACAGCGTCACGAACGACTGGCCCGGTGGCTTCGGCGCGAACGTGAGCATCACCAATCTCGGTGCGCCGGTCACAAGCTGGCAGCTTTCCTGGGCCTTCGCCAACGGACAGACCATCACGCAGCTGTGGAGTGGCTCCTACACCCAGACCGGCAGCCAAGTCACGGTGGCCAACACCTCCTGGAACGGCAGCCTGGCCACCGGCGCGTCCACCGCCTTCGGCTTCAACGGCGCCTACGGTTCCTCCAATCCCGTCCCCACCGGCTTCACGCTCAACGGCACGGCCTGCACGGGCGCCGTCACCACCACCCCGCCGACCTCTCCTTCCACCACACCCCCGACGACGCCCCCCACCACACCGCCGACCACGCCGCCGACGAGTCCCCCGTCGACGTTCAGTAACCCCGTGCTATGGGAGGACCTCGCCGACGCGGACGTCCTGCGGGTGGGTGACACCTACTACTACTCGGCCTCGACGATGCACTACTCGCCCGGGGCCCCGATCCTGCGCTCCTACGACCTGGTCCACTGGGAGTTCGCCGGCCACTCGGTGCCCTCGCTCGACTTCGGCGAGAAGTACAACCTGAACGGCAACGGGCGCGCCTACGTCAACGGCGTGTGGGCCTCCTTCCTCAACTACCGCAAGAGCAACGGGAAGTTCTACTGGGGCGGCTGCATCGACTTC
Organism: Streptomyces sp. IBSBF 2435; assembly: GCF_036815005.1. Classification (NCBI taxonomy): domain Bacteria; kingdom Bacillati; phylum Actinomycetota; class Actinomycetes; order Kitasatosporales; family Streptomycetaceae; genus Streptomyces; species Streptomyces sp. IBSBF 2435. The sequence goes on from NZ_JAJSYW010000068.1 coordinate 22,513, forward strand.
AACAAGACGTACATGTACACCGCCTCCTCGGTCGAGGGGCCCTGGACGCGCGGCTCGGTGATCAACAACTGCTACTACGACGCCGGAATGCTCGTCGACGACGACGACACGATGTACGTCGCCTACGGCAGCGGCACCCACTCCGTCGCCCAGCTGTCGGCCGACGGACTGAGCCAGGTCCGCAGCCAGACGGTGTTCACCGACCCGTCCAGCACCGGAACGACCGAGGGCAACCGCATGTACAAGGTCGGCGGCGCCTACTACATCCTCGTCGACCATCCGGCCAACGCCGAATACGTCCTGAAGTCCACCAACGGCCCCTTCGGTCCGTACACCGAACAACCGCTGCTCAACAACGTTGGCACCCCCATCGTCGGCGGTGGCGTACCGCACCAGGGCGGCATCGTGCAGACGCAGAACGGCGACTGGTACTACATGGCCTTCGTCGACTCCTACCCCGGCGGACGTGTCCCGGTGCTGGCCCCCATCAAGTGGAACTCCAGCGGATGGCCGGTGCTCCAGACCGTCAACGGCGGCTGGGGCGCCACCTACCCGTACCCGAACGTGCCGGCCCCGTCGCGTGAGGTGAAATCCCCCACGGGCACCGACACCTTCACCGGGCCGGCTCTCGGACCCGAGTGGGAGTGGAACCACAACCCCGACAACACCAAGTGGTCCGCGAACAACGGCCTGACCCTGCAGACCGCGACGGTGACCAACGACCTGTACTCGGCGCGCAACACGCTGACCCACCGGATCCTCGGACCCACGTCCACTGCGACGGTCCCACTGGACTACTCGGGCATGCACGACGGGGACCGGGCAGGACTCGCGCTGCTGCGCAACTCCTCGGCCTGGATAGGCGTCAGACGCGACAACGGCACGGCCCGCCTGGTGATGACCAACAACATCACCATGGACGGCAGCTGGAACACCACCAGCACCGGCACGGAAGTCGCGAGCACAGCCCTGTCCGGAGGCAGGGTCTGGCTGCGCGTCAACGCCGACATCCATCCGGGCACCGGCAGGCTGGGGCACTTCTCCTACAGCACCGACGGCGTCAACTTCACAGCCTTCGGGCAGGGCTTCACGATGGAGAACAGCTGGCAGTTCTTCATGGGGTACAGGTTCGCCCTCTTCGACTACGCAACGCAGGCACTCGGAGGCTCCGTCAAGGTCGGCCAGTTCACCCTGTCCACACCCTGACCCGCCGCAGGTGGGCCGTTGAAGGAGCGGGCAGTCGCGCGGGTGCCCGCTCCCGCGCCGTGGTCGCGCCGGACGAGCCTCCCCCGGCAGGGTGTACTGGACCGAAATGCTGCGCTCGCCTCCGCCCAGCACGGCCGCACTCGGGAGCGGCAGACTGGGGGACCGGCTGGGATGGACCAGGGGGAATCCCCTCACGTGCTCGAATCCACGTATCTTCCGGACCGCGCGGAGGGTGATCGCGCCTTCAGGCGGGGACGGCTGGGTGTGGCTCGGGTATGGGGCGCGTCATCGTGTGCGGTGGTCGCGGCGCCAGAAGGTGGGGAGCCACCAGCAGAGCACCGAGCGGTCGTCGGGCCAGTTGGCGTGAACCGCGGCGTTCCAGTCCTCGAAGGAATCGCGTTCCGGGTCGATGGGGCGCCAGGCGGGGTCCAGCGGTTCGTCCTCGGCCGGCAGGCGGACGTACTTCCGTCCGTGTTGGTCGCAGGTGCCGGAGTCTTGGTAGTTGAGCTGCGCCTCGATGAGCGAGACCCGGTTCGCTCCGCCTGCGACGGTTGGCCAGCGGAACTGGACGTCGTCGTCCTCCCAGAAGCAGACCGGGCAGATCTCGAAGGAGCCGGGCATCTCGTCGAGGACGCAATGCCCGCAGCAGGGACCGGGCTATCGGTCGCTCACCCGCGGAGACTTGTCGAAGGCCAGCTGGAGCGCCATGCATTTCGCTACCGCAGCTCGCCGACCAGCCCGCAGCGGGTCCGCAGGACACCCGTAAACCCCTGTCGGCGACCACCGCACGCCAACGCCAGATTGCCTGGTCAGAGCCATGGCCGATGCTCCGCCGCAGGTCAGGATCGGCCCGGATACGTTCCGCTTCACCGTGTGAGCGAGCACCTATGGGTGCCGACGGCCGGGCCGCACGGGAGTGGGCGGAGAAGCCGCCTGGCCAGGCGAGCGCTGCGGCGCGGAAGGTCTTCGTCCGCATGGGTTCTTCGACCCGTGACGCGCGGCAGGGGCGGGCCTGTCGGCGTCGCAGCGCCGCCGCCGTCTCAGACCTTGACGACCTCCACGGACGGGCCGCACAGGAGCGTCAGATCCTCGGTGTCGGAAGTGAGGACTGCGACCGGCGGAGGCGCGTGGCGGGCGATGGCGGCGAGAGCGGCGTCGATGGCGTACTTGTGGCCGTGGAGGTGGCGGGTGCGAAGGAGGACGGCCGCCCGATCGGCGATCTCCTTGGTGATGTCGTGAACGTCGACGCGGGACAGGATCCAGGTGATACGGGCAGGGTGAATGCGTTCGTAGTCTGCCTCAAGGGTGGTCATGGCGCTGGTGGCCACGCGGACTCCCTCTTCCGATGCCGCCTGGACCAGGGCCACGACGGTACGGTCCTTCCGGTAGAGCTTGGAGAGGCCTTCGCTGTCGAGCAGGAGGGTGCCGGGCATCAGGCGGCGGCCCCGCCGGCCTGTCGGCGATCATGGCGCAGCAGCGCGCGGGCGGCCTCGACCTCCTCGCGGGTCAGCTTGTCATTGTCGGTCTCGAAATCGGCGACGATCTCCCGGAGCTTGTCCATAGCGACCCGTTGTTCGAGGGCCTCCGCGACATAGGCCGAGAAGCCGCCGGGCCCGACGTGGGTGCGTGCCGCCTCGGCCAGGTCCTCGGGGAGGCTGATCGAATATTTTTTGCTACTACTCATGGTGCCAATCCTACCGCTGGTAGCACTCTGCATTCGTGCCTTGGTGCTTGCGCCTGCTGCGGGCCGTAAGGTGCGTTGTCCCTGAAGTGGGTGTGGACGATGGCTGAGGCTTCAACGCCGGTCCGCAAACGGTCCGCACGACAGCCGTGAATCCCTGTCGGATACCAACGCACGTCAACGCCACATTGCCTGGTCAGAGCTATGATCGGCCATCCGCCGCAGGTCAGCTCGGGCCCGGATACGTTCCGCTTCAACGTGTGATCAGGTCAGCGGGGAGCGCCTGACCTGCGAAGGCGGCGGTCAGGCTGTTCTCCTGTGCGCAGGAGTCCGCGGCCCCCGGTCCGGGACGCCTCGCGGGGGCGGGGCCTTGCGCGGCCGGTGCGGGAACTGAAGCGCCCCGGATGATGTCTAGGCCCATGTGGGGCGGACGACACGAGCACAGGGGCGAGGCAGTACCGTGAAACGAGCAAACAAGATCATCAGTGTGGCCGCACTGGTGGCGGCGATAGCGGCGGGCATGTCCGGCTGCGGTGGCGGCTCATCCTCCCCCGGGTCCCGGTCGGCGGCCCCCCCTGCCACGGCTAAGGCGGGCGCCGGCCCCGCGTCGACACCTTCGCGGCCGACGAGCTCGACGACGCCCCAGCGGCCGAAGATGCTGCTCGACACCATCGAACCGCAGAGCGGTACGACGGTGGGGGTGGCGATGCCGATCTCCGTCACCTTCAGCAAGGCGGTGGCCGTCTCGGCGCGCGCGGACATCGAGAAGCACTTGAAACTGACCACCTCGACCCCGGTGACCGGCGCCTGGCACTGGTTCGGTTCCGAGCGGGTGGACTTCCGCCCCAAGGCGTACTGGCCCACCGGGACGAAGGTCACCCTCGACGCGGAACTCGCCGGGGTGGGCGACGGGAACGGACGCTACGGAGTCCGCTCCTACCTGCACTCCTTCACCGTCGGCCCGGATGACGAGGTGCACGTCTACGCGGACCAGCACCTGATGAAGGTGTACCGCGACGGCGCGGTGACCAAGACTTTCCCGATAGACGCCGGCAGCGCGAAGTACCCCTCGTGGACCGGGACGATGGCGGTCATGGGCAAGGCCCGTGAAGTGCTCATGGACTCGTGCAGCGTCCACATCGCCTGTAGCAAGAGCGATCCGAACTACTACCACGCCAACTATCCGTTCGCCGTGGAACTCACGACCTCCGGAACGTACGTGCACTACTCCGACGGCGACCCCCAGCCCGGCCACAGCGCCGGCTCGCACGGCTGCGTCCACCTGTCGATGGCCGACGCGCAGTGGTTCTACGCCTTCGCCCGCCAAGGAGACCCCGTCACCATCACCGGCTCCGCCAGCCCCGCCGCCTCAGCGGACAACGGCTACGCCGACTACGACGTGACCGACTGGAGCAGCTGGATCTCCCCCAAGGCCAGCGGACTGGGCCAGCTCACCACCCCGGCCACGACCTGAGGGTGTGACCGATCACCACGCCGCTGATCCGGCGGAACGCAGGTCAGAAGGGGCCCGCCGTATGAGGTCGGGCCCCTGGTCAGTTCCCGTACGGGGCGCCTGCCGGATCAGCTCTCGTCCTCGTCGTCCTCACTCGTCTCCCTCCAGCCCCGGTCCCGTCCGCCCGCGCCGCTCTCCGCCGCTCCCTGCGGGAACGTGCCCGCATCGGCGGCCGGGTCCGCTTCCGCGTCGGTGAACGGCGAGCCCGCGGGGGCCGCGAAGCCCTGCGACCAGGTCCCCGCGGTGCTCCCCTCGCCCGAGGGCCCGCCCTCATCGGGCATCGGGAGAAGGGTCCGCCTGATGTCCTCGGCGGCCTCGTGCAGCCCGGTCGCTTCCAGGCTCCGCACCACACGGTGCACGAGCACCGTGTACTCGTCCATGTCCGGCTTCAGGCCCACCGCCGCCAGCAACAGAAGCAGCCGATCCGTAACCCCTACTTCCTCCTCGCGGTCGAACGTCCCGTCTTCCTGGCCGTATCCGTCCCACAGCGGGCCCCCGACGGCCGCTCCGTTCGGCGCGCCCACGGGTGGGACGAGCAGATGGCGGAAGAGCTCGGGTACCTCCTCGTCGTTGGCCGCCGCCGCGATCTGGGCGAGCGGGCCGATCATGTCGACCGCCTTCTCGATCTCGTCCTCGTGGCGGGCGAGCCACCACACCACCGCGCTACCCGCGCTCTTGAGCACGTCGTCACCGAGGTAGCGCCGCTTGTTGCGCTCGTACTGACGCTCGTACTCCCAGATCTCCTCGTCCTTGCGAAGGTCGTTCAACTTGCGCAGGCGGTCGCGGTCGGCGGAGGCGAGGGTCAGCGTCACATCGGCCGTATGGGCCTCCACGCGTCCGCTCCGGTCAGGGAGCAGGACCGCCAGTTCCCCCTCCAGGAGGTACCGCGAGAAGCTCGCCCGGCCGGGCTCCTCGTGGCGGACGACCTCCAGGGCCCGGCTGACGACCGAGGACGCGGCGAGGGCCGGGAAGGCGCCGTCGGACCGCTCGGCGTAACCGGGGGCCGGCCTCCACCACACGGTGGCGGAGAAGAGGAAGTCGTAACCCTTCGTCGCGCTCGGCAGCGCCGCATCGACCACCCGTGTCTCCCGAAACGGCAGCTCCGTCGGCGCCGCGGGCGGCTCGGGTTCCCCGGGCCCGTACGGATCGGCCGACGCGCGGGCACCGCTGAGGACCGTCATCACGAGCAGCAGGGAGCCCGAGGCCGTGACCATGGACATGAAGCCCCACAGCAACGCCGACCAGTGCAGGAGGTTTCCGAGCACAGCCGGGGTGAGGCTGCACACAACGATGAACAGCAGGCTGGGAAAGCGGTGTCTCATCATGCCTCTTCCGTGGTCTGTGGGCCGTCGCCCGCCCGCTCCGTACTCTCCGTACGGGCGTACTGCGCGTGGTCGATGTACTCCCAGAAGAGAGCGGCGACGACCGCCCGGGAAGGGGGGCGCGCGACCTCCGCCCAGGCGCAGGCGATGACGTAGAGGCGGTGGAGAGCGGCCGCGCGGCCGCGTGTCGCCCCGACCATCACGCCCAGCGCCATCTCCTGCGCGCTGTCGTGCGCCACGGCGTTCAGCCAGCCGGTCACCAGCGGGTCCCACAGCTCCGTCGGCGGCTGGGAGAAAACCGTCTCCCAGCCCCGGAACAGGTCCGGCCACGGCGGCGGGTCCGGTGCCCGGTCGTTCCCCAACAGCTCGGTGAGCAGACGGAGATGTGGCTGCGCGTCGGGTGCCTCCCGACGTGTCCGGTCCCGCAGGCGGTCGATCAGCCGCCGATAGAGCAGGCGGTCGCCGCCGGCGAGATCGAGCAGCGCCTCCCCGGCCTCGTGCGCCGCCTTCCCCTTCCGCGCGGCGAGGTAATGGAGCCGCACCACCGCCTGATCCGGGTGGGTCGCACCGAGGCTCCGGCGGCAGGCGGCGGTGAGGACGCGGGCGAGACCGTCCGACAAGAAGTCGGACCTCGCGCAGTCGTACATCCGCCTGCGAAACCATCCCCCGAACTTCGCGTTGCTGAGACCGAGTTCGAGGGCCGCCACGGCTCGCGAATCGCAGGACGCCCCGGTGACGCTGTCCGCCCACCGCACCACGAGGTCGAAGAGGTGGTCAGGCCGCCCGACCGCCAAAGACCGCTCGCCGAAGCGGACCACGACGTTCAGCCGGTCGTCGGCGGTCAGACCGCGCAGCCCGGTGGCGTGGCCGATCCAGTCCCTGAGGTCATTGCGCGTCCCGGGGAAGTTCGCCCAGAAGTACGTCCGCACGGCGTCGGCGTAGGCCAGTTGCTTGAAGCGGAGCCGTCCGCCGGGGTCCCGCTCGATCCCGAGCGCCGCCAACCGCGCCCCGAAATCCGTCCGCGCGAGTTCGGTCGTCGCCTCTTCCTCGTGCCCGACTGTCCTCATCAGGCTGTGCCACGCCTCGTAGACGGTGTCGGCGCGGACCTCCTCGAACATCCCGGTCGCGAGCAGCAGGGCCCGCTCGGGCGTGGTGCGGACCGATGCCACCTGCCGGCCCACCTCACTGGCACGGTCGGTCACCGCGTGCATCGCCTGGTCGAGCCACCCCGCGAAGTCGGCGCCGAACCGGCCGCTGTCGTGAGCGGTCCTCACCAGCCCAGCGAGCCGCGCCAGTTCCCGCATGGGGGAGTGGTCGCACAGGCGCTGGAGGTCGGGGCTCCCCAGGTCTGCGGAGCGGAAGGCCATCCGGTCCATGCGGAGGTACCGGGTGACGACGGCGACACCCCGGGGGCGCCCCAGCGTCACCGTGTGCGGTTCGAGGTCCGGTGGGTGGACGTGCTCCATGCCCGACGGGAGGACGACGACCATGTGGGCCCCCGCCTCCTGGACCTGTGACCGGCGTACGGCCAGACGGCGCTGGTCCTTGGCGTACGCCTCCTCGTCGGCCATGCCGGAGAGGTCGAGGAGGAAGCGGTCCCCCTCACCGGGGGCAAAGGGGTTCTCCTCCTCGTCCTTGTCCCTGGCGGGCAGCTCCTCGAACCGGGCCCCCTCCTCGTCGGCGCCGCCGTCCTCACCGAGGCCGTGCAGCAGCATGATCGCCGCGGCGCGGCGGCCGCTGCCCGGCGGAGCGTCCAGCAGCACCACCGATCCGGGTTTCTCCAGGTGGTCGGCGGCGACGCGGTAACCCGCCGGCGGAACGAACCGGTCGGCCAGCCGCAACCGGTCCTCGCGGGCGATCCGGAGCGGCTCGACCCCCTTGCGGATCATCCAGTCCGCACCGACGCCGTAGAAGACGTACTGGTGTCCTTTGCCGTTGTTCACCGGGCCGCGTGGATCGTTGACGGTGACGTGGTCCTGCTCGGTCATCGTCCGTCGTCCGAACGCCGGCCCTCGCGCTCGAAGCGCTGGTGGACCGTACCGCTGTTGTCGCCTGCCGTGAACTGGACCCCGGTGTTGTCACCCTGGAGGCGGGGCGCGTTGTACTGATGCCCCCGACCGGTGTTCACCGGCCCCTGCGGCTCGTTGAGGAAGGTGCCGGACAGGTCTCCGTTGAGGTTTCCGATGCCGCCACGCACGCGCTGCTCGACATCGCGCGTCCGCATCCTGGTGCGCCCGGCATCCTGGGCCGTCTTCTTCTTGCGGGACTTCGCCTCGGCCCGCTCCCGCGCCGCACGGGCGTCGTGATCCGCTGTGCCCAAGTCGGGCAGCAGCCTGGCGAGGGTATCGCCGAGCGCCGTCAGGTCCGACTCGGAGTTGCGGTGGTCGAACCGCTTGTACTGGCAGTCAGCCAGCTCAAGCAGGTCGTCCGGGATGAGGGCTCGGTCGATCCGCGTGGCCTTTCCCACGAGCACGGGGATCACCAGGATCCCGCGGTCGAGCGCGGTCCGGATCTCACGGCGGGTCCAGTCCTGCTCGGCTTCGAGGGCGGGGCGGCCGTCGGCCCCCAGCACCTCCGCCCAGCGCGGGCCGATCACGGCGAGGAGCGCCTCGCACTCCTCCACCGCCTTGACCAGTTCCACCGGGTAACGGCGTCCGGCCTCGATCGAGTTGCTGGCGAAGAAGATCCGCTCGGCGCCGAACCGCCGGGCGAGTTCCCGGGCGATCATGGTCGCGGCGGATTCCTCGTCGCCTGTGCGGTAGTTGACGAAGACGTCGGGCATGAAGGTTCCCTTCGGGAGAGGAAGTCGGGGGTGAACGGGCGCGGGGGGGGGGGGGGGGGGGGGGGGGGGGCCCGCCCCCGCCGCCCCCCCCGCCCCGCCCCGCG
>NZ_JAJSYW010000069.1:0-31000 GCF_036815005.1 Streptomyces sp. IBSBF 2435
GCTTGGGCGCGGGCGCGGCCAGTTCGGGGGTGGACGGTCGTGCGGGCGGCCGCGCGGGGGGCACGGCCGGCGGCTCGGGGGTGGCCGACACCGAAGGCTCGGCGACCGGTGGCGAGGAAGGCGGGACCGTGACGCCGGTCGGGGCAACCGGAGGAAGGGGCGCCGGGGCCACCGCACTTGCCGGGGTCACCGGCCGCCCGATCCGCGGTGCGGGCCGCTCCGTCGGCCGGGTTCCCCTGCCGACCGTGGAGACCGTCGGACGGGGGACCGGATCCGGCGGGTCGGCCTGTCGGGCCAGGTGTTCACGGCGCGGTGAGGAGGTGTCGGGCGCGACGTGCTGAGTGGCACCGGCGACCGGCGGACCGGACCGGCCCTCCGGCACGGTTGCGCCGGCTTCCTCGTCCCCCAGTCGCAGGTATCCGAGCCGCACGTAGTGCTGCACGCCCGGCTCCAGCCGCTCCGCGAGCATCGACGCGGCCGACAGCAGTTCCTCCGGTGGCGCTCCACCCGCCCCGCCGACGGTGATCCGCGCGTGGCCAGGATCGGTGGGCAGCGCGCGCACTCCCGGTTCGGATCTCTGGCCGGCGCCACGCAGCCACAGGCCGCTCTGCACGACTTCCACCACGACACCGGAACCGAGGTCGAAGGTGCCGGGCAGCCCGGCCACCTCGTCGAGGTCCGGAAGCGGTGCCCGGTACTCGACGACCTCGGGCTCGGGCGCGGGGCCGCCGCGGCGGGGCCGGTACGCGACCTCGATCGCGAAGGGCTCCCAGGTGCGCCGGCCCGTGCTGTCGTGGAGCCGTGAGGTGCCGGGGCCGTCCTCGCCGCCGTCCGGTACGCCGATCGTCGTCACCACGGGCCCGCCGACAAGGTCGGCGAGCACCTGCCCGATCGGCTCGTCGCCTTCGGGACCGTATGGCACCAGGCGCACCGACACCGCGACGGAGGCAGGCAGCGCGGCGCGCAACGCCATGTATTCCTCGACGGGTTGCCGGGTGGCGTCGGGGGAGCCCAGCACGACGGTCGGTACGTCGGGCGAGATTGCGAGGTCGAGCAGCGGCGCGCGCAGCGCCTCGTCGTCCGGGGGCTGCGACCTGCCGTGCAACCACAGCCCGGCCGGGAGGGATTCGGCCAGGCCGGCCTCGACCGTCGACACGCCGGCCGTGGCCAGAGCGGTGTCCCACCGTGGCTCGGGGAACCGCGCGCCCAGCGGCGTCGGCGGCATGCCCGGGGTGAACGAGATCCAGCGGCCCGGCTCGCCGGTGACGCCGGAGGGCGTGACGAGGACGCTCGTGCCGGCCGGTACCAGCGGCCCGTCGGGTGCCACGACCTCGGTGTCGAGCCAGTCGGCGAGCCACTGCGCCTGCGACGACGCCATGCCGCTGCCCGCGCCCGGGACCGCGAGCCGGACGGGTCCGCCGCCGATCAGCAGGTCGGCGACGGACATCCAGAACGCCTCGTTGTCCTGCTCGTCGGGTGAGTCCGCGGCGACGACCTGGCGGCCGGGATCAGCCGCCAGTGCGCGGGCCAGTCGCGTCGCTTCCGGGCTGCCACCGGCCGACGGGCTGACGAGCAGCGCGAAGCCCTGCGGAGTGGTGCGGAAGGCTGCGCCTTTCACTCTTGGACTCCTCACGCGAGCGGCCGCTCCACCGCACCTTCCTCGCACGGGTGGGCAGCGGCAGCTCCTGCCGACGCGTCGGCCCGTGGCGCTCCGGTTCGGGTGCCCGGAACAGTATCGACCCCATCTGGCCGCAGGCGCTCCGATCATAGGTTTCCGCACCCGTGCCTGCCTGCGGAAGCGCCCTCCTCCTGCCCGTTCGCCCCGCCGGATCTGCCCGAACGCGCTCGCTCAATGCCGGGAGCCGGCCGGTGCCGTGCCGGTCGGGTCCGCGGCGGAGGCGCCGCCGGAAAGCGTCGACAGGTGGGCCGCCGAGGTGCCGTTCCACGCGCCGTCGAGGTGGTGGTCGTCGACCCGGTAGACCGCCGCGCCGGATTTCGGCGGGTGGGCCGGTACTGTGTCGCGGTTTTGGAGGGCGATCGCGAACGCGCCTCCCACGAGGACGACGCCGGTGATCGCCGCCGCCGCTCGGATGGGTGCGCTGACCCGGCCGGGACGCGGTGAACCGGAGTCCTCCGGATGGTCGGCGGGCGCCGTCGCGGCGATCGCGAGCGACGGCGGTGGCGCCGCCGCGGCAGTCGCGGTGCCGGTCGTGACTCCTGTCGTGGTCCCTGTCCCGGTCCGGGGCGTCGAAGCTGTGCGGCGCTGCGAGAGTGCCGCCAGTTGCCGCCACGGCCGGGAGCTCACCCGCGGCGCCGGCGCTTCCTGCCGCGACGGCACTTCGGCGGGCGGCAGAGGGGCCGGGGACGCCGGTCGCGCACCACCGTCCGACTCGGACGCGACCTCGGCGGCCTGCGCCGAGACGGTGCCCTCATTCACTGACATACCTTCCCTTGCTGTCGCTCCACCGGTACCGGACCCCACCCACCGAGATGTGCCTCCCGACGTAGTGGGCCGGCGGTCGCGTGCTGGACGGGCCCACCATGGAACTCTGGCCGCTGCCGCTGGAGTAGGGGGACTGCGCGTACCCGGACATGGACGCGGGGGGCCAGTGGGAGGAGGAGCCGGAGACCGGCGGTGCCCCCATGGGAGGAGCGAAGGGCGGCGGGCTGTAGCCCGTACCCGCCGGGGAGTGCGAGCCGTAGTCCATGCCCATCCCCATGGTCTGGGGTTGCCCGTAGCCGCCCCCCACGGTCGGGGTCTGCCCGTACCCCCCGCCGTAGTGGGCCGGTCCGTAGCCGCCCATCGGCTGGGGCGGTGGTGCGTAGCCGCCCATCGACGCGGATGAGCCGTACTCGCTCGTGGAGGAGGACGCCCCGTACCCCGATCGCGAGGGCCGGTACGGTTGGTGGCTGCTCGCGGGTGGCGGGGGGAGGTGGGGGCTCAGCGAGGACGGCCCGGCGTGCGGGCTTCCGGACGGGAGCGAGGACGGGATCACCGCGGGGCTGCCGGACTGGTCCGAGTTCGCGGGGGAGAACCGGCCGTTGTCCCGCTGCCAGCGGTGGTACTCGGGCGGCAGATCGCTTTCGTCCAGCACGCTCATCGTCCAGTGCGCGAACTCGCTCTCCATATACCGGTGGATCCGGCCGCGTTCGGGCAGGTCGCCGTCGGCCTCGCGCTGCCCGACCGACCGCACGTCGAACGGGTTGATCTGCCTGCTGAGCCGGTTCTGCGGGTCGTACGGCGAGTGGACGGTGTACTCGGCCTCCCGGAAGACATTGTTGCCGCCGACCGGGTGGCGTAGGCCGATCGACGTGATCGGCACGCCCAGCATCGGGAGGCCCTGCTCGGTGGCTCCCGACTCATAGCGCAGGTGCTCCATGTTCGTCTGCTGGGTCCCGGCGAAGAGGTTGTCCCGCCGCTGCGGGGTCCCGTAGACGGGGTCTCCGTGGGCCCAGGCCGCAGCGCCGTGCAGCCAACTGGAGGGGGCGCCTGGGTAGAGGTTGGCGTTCTGCATCGCCACGCGCGCGGACTCGCCCATGACGGTGTTCTGGTCGGGGACCCTGCGGCGCGGCACGCCGCTCATGGAGTCCTGTGTCACGTAACTGGTCACGGTGTGGTCGTAGGCGGGGCTGTGATCCCGGGTTCGGCTGAACATCGAGCGGGACCGGTGGGGAGCCGCGCTGCGCGACCTCGACTGTGATCCGCCCGCCCCGCTCCTGCGGCCGCGCTTCGAGCCGTCGCAGTCGTCCGGCATAAGGCCGAGCGGGTCGACGGCGCCGGTCGGATTCGCCACGTAGGCGCGCGGGTTGGGCCCGGCCAGCAGGCCGAGCGGGTCGGTGCTCGCGTAGCGGCCCGTCGCGGGGTCGTAGTAGCGCATGACGTTGTAGTGCAGCCCGGACTCGGCGTCGTGGTACTGCCCGGGGAAGCGCAGCGGGATGTCCGCGTCGCCCGAAGCGCCGGTCCGCATCGCACCCCACACGGTGCCCTCCGCGCGCCAGGCCAGTGCTCCTGCCTCGTCGACGAGTTCGGTGGGGGTGCCGACGAGGTCAGTGACGACGGCGTGGAACCGCTCGTCGACCCAGTCGTCCGCGGCCTGCGGCGACGGCACCCGTTCGGTCTGGCTGAGCACCCGGTGGCTGCCGGGCAGCCGCTCCCATACCGTGGACCGCTCGCCGTCCCGGAGCTGTTCGACCAGGTCGGCGCCATCCCAAAAGAAGTCGACGCGTTCCACCGCTGTCGTGCCGTCGGCGGCCAGGCGCTCCTTGGCAATGCGCCGGCCTAGCGGATCGTAGCGGTACCGCCAGCGCCGCTCGTCCGGGTCGACCAGGCCGACCAGCCGGTCCTCACCGGCCCAGGAGTAGCGCCATGTGCGGGGTTCGGCGGCGGACTCGTCCCGCCGCGCCACCATCCGACCTTGCGTGTCGTGCTCGTAGTGGATCGTCCCGGCCCGGCTGATCAGCGTGCCCGAGTACTCACGCGGTCCGTCGGCGCCGGCCGGGGCCGTGACGGCGGGCCACTGCGCGTCAGTGATGTTCCCGGCGGGGTCGTAGTCGTACCGCTCCGACCAGTCGGGGCCGCGCACGCCGGTGATCCGCCCCGCGTCGTCGAGTTCGTACTCGCGCGGCCCGGCCAGAGCGTCGTCGGCCGCGGCCAGCCGCCCGTCGGCGCGGTAGCGGTACTGCCGCCGCTGCAGCGTCCGGCCGCCCGGCACGCTCGCGTCGTGCTCCGTGCCGATGCCGACCACCTGGGTGGAGAGCCGGTCGTTGGCGTCCCACACCTGGTCCAGCCGCAGTGCGGCGCCGATCCGGCGGCTCACCTCGCGGCCGCGGACGTCGTGCCCGAAGCGCACGGTCCGGCCCGCCGTGGACAGGGACGCCGGCCGGCCGGCCGCGTCGTACTCCCACACGCTGAGCGCGCCCGACGGCGTGGTCCGGCGGGTCCGCCGGCCCAGGGCGTCGTAGGCCGAGGCGACCGTACGGCCATTGACGGTCTCGGCGAGCACCCTGCCCAGCGCGTCGTACCGCCAGGACACCTCGGTGTCGGCGTCGCGCGCCAGGACCAGGCGGTCCGCTGCGTCGTAGGCGAACGTCGTCACCGACGTCCGCTCGGCGTCCCGCACGGTTCGGCGCACCTCGCGTCCGAGGACGTCGCGGTCGATCCGGATCCGCTGTCCGGTGGCACTCGCGGTTTCGGTCAGTTGCCCGGCGGCGTCGTACCGGTACCGGACCACCCGGCCGTCGAAGTCGGTCTCGCGCACGAGGTTGCCGACCGCGTCGTAGTCGTAACGCCACACCAGGCCCTGCTGGTTGGTGACCGTCGTCAGCCGGCGCTGGGTGTCGTAGCCGTACTCCAGCCGGGCGCCGTCGGGGCCGGTCTCGGACGTCGTGAGGTCGAAGTGGGTGGTCTCCAGCCGCGTCGAGAGGCCCTGGGCGTCGACGCGTTCGCGCAGGCTGCCCTCGCCGTCGTACGTCCACCGCTCCACCGCACCGTCCGGCGCCATCCGGCGCAGCGGCAGGCCCTCCACGGTCCAGGCTAACCACGTCACGCCGCCCGCGGAATCGGCGATCCGCGTCACCCGGCCGAACTGGTCGTAGGCGTAGGAGGTCCGTGCGCCCAGCGGGTCGACGGCTGCCACGGGCTGCCCCGCGTCGTCGCGCTCGATCCGGGTCACTCCGCCCAGCCCATCGGTGACGGTGGCCAGGTCCCCGCGCTCGTCGTAGCCGTAGGCCGTGCGCGCCCCGGAGGGGTCGACCTCGGCGGTCGGGCGGCCGGCCTCGTCGTACTCGGTGCGCCACACCGTGCCGTCCGATTCGACGTGCGTGACGGGCCGCCCGTGGGCGTTGTACTCCGTCAGGATGCGGCTGCCGTCGGGACGCACGGTGGTGACGAGGTTCCCGGCCGCGTCGTAGGTGTGGCGCGTGACCCGGTCGAGCGGATCGGTGACGGCCAGCACCCGGCCGCGCGGGTCCCGTTCGTAGCCGGTCGTGTTGCCGAGCGCGTCGGTCTGCCGGACGAGGCGGAGGCGTTCGTCGAACCCGAAGACGGTGGTGTTGCCGAGCGAGTCGGTGGCGGTGGTGACCAGGTTCTCCCGGTCGTAGTCGAACGTGTAGGTGAGGAACCCGCGCGCGCCCTCGGTGGCGACGCAGCGCCCGTCGGCGTCGAAGGTGTACGTGTACCAGGCTCCGTTACGGTCGTCCCACCGCACGATCCGGCCGTCGTCGTCGTAGCCGAACCGCATCGGCTCGGCGGAGGAGTTGTGGACCGCAGTGAGTCTCCGGTCCCGGTCGTAGCCGAAGCTGGCCAGCGGGACGGAGAGCTCCTCCGACGTGGGGTCGAGCAGCGACAGGCCGGTGACGAGGCCGTCCTCGGTCTGGACCGAGATGCGGTAGCCGGCCGAGTGCGAGATGCCGACCAGGTCGCCCGCGTCGTCGTACACCATGTCGATGCGCTGCCCATTGCCGTCGATGACGGCGGCGATCGGCAGCCGTGAAGTGCCGTTGGCCGCGAAGTGCCAGGCCCGGTCGGTCTCCGGGTCGGCGATCACCCAGCCGCCGTGGGCGGTCCTGGCCAGCGGCCAGGCCGGTCCGAGCAGCGGCAGTACCGTGCCGTCGCCGGGCGACGGGTAGGCGATCAGCGCCCCGTCCTCCGCGGCGAAGCAGACGCCCTCGTCGTCGATCTCGACGCGTTGGTCGAGCGTCGACGCCCACGAGGGCCCGAACCAGCCGCCCAGCCGGTACCCGGACAGGTGCGTGCGGGACACCACCAGTGGGAGCAGCCCGGCCAGTTCCACGTCGGTCTGGGTCAGCTTCATCTGACCGGTCGCTACGTCGATCGGGTCGCCGCAGTAGGTGCGCTCCTCGGTCGGGGTGGCGCTCTCCTCGGGGTGCTTGTTGTGCTCCCTGATGCCCGGGCCGTCGTGGTGGCGATCGATGACGCCGCCGGTGTCGAGTACCCGCCCGTGGCCCGGTGTGCCGTCCCGGGCCGGTGGGTGGGAGGTCGGCGGGTGGGAGACCGGAGCCGCCGGCTGCTTGTGACCGGTGCTCGGCCGGGTGTCCTGGCGGGATGGTGCCTGCGGGTCGTGCCCGGTCGTGCCGGGCTCCTCGATCCGGCCGTGGCCCTGGCCCATCAGTACATTCGCGATCCTGCTGGCCTCGTCCCGCATCTCGCGGACGTCCTGATGGACGTCGTGGACCTCCGGCACCTCCTGGACGTGACCGCTGGCGGGCGCCGCGGGGTGCGGGGCCGGCTCGGCGGCACCGCCGTCGTTGTCGGCCCGCACGGCACGCGGCGCCCTCGGCGAGGCGCCACCGATCACGGAAGGGCCGGGGCGGTGGGGGGCACTCCCGCTGGCGCGCCGGTGCGTGGAGGGGTCGGCCGACCGGTGCCCCTCGTACTCCTGGTTGTCGCTCTCTTCGGTGATCCAGCCGAGTTCCGACCACTTCTCGGAGTGCCCGGGGTCGAGGGCGGCGGCCTGCTCGTGCGGTTCGGCGTCCGGGGCGCCGAGCGCGTCGAAGTGGTCGCGCAGGGCGCGGGCCAGCGCGGACGGGCCCGTCAACGCAGCTCCGAGACCGCTGAGTTCGTCGGGTGAGGCGTCCAGCACGTCATGGAGTCCGGACGACTTGGCGATCGAACCCATGATGTGGGCCATCAGCTCGGAACCCGGCGGCAGCACGAAGAAGTTGTTGGCGAACTCCGCCCGGTCGACGCGGTAGTTCGCCGCTTCCTTGAGCGTGACGTCGGCGACGGGCTTGCCGAGTTCCGAGGCGACCAGCGCCTTGGTCTCGTCCAGCGCCTGCCTGTCGCGGATCATCGGGGGCAGGTAGGGGATGTCGCTGACGCCCACCCGTGGCATCTCCGCCCTCAGGTCGACGCCACCGGGGGCGATGTCGACATCCGCGTACACGCCGCCCTCCCGCCACAGGACCGCGTAGCGGGCCGCGTCGGAGAGCATCGGGTACACGCCGGCCTCGGTGGCGTCCCGGCCCTTCTGGTAGATGTCACGCAGGGTGGAGACGTCGTCCTCCGCCGCCAGGGGGTCCGGCTTCACCCGCCCCCAGAAGTTCGGCACCGGCCGCTCGGGCAGCAGGTCGGTGACCTCCCTGAACTCGACGCCCTGCTCGGTCAGGGACTTCTTCGTCGTGGCGTCCCACTTGCTCACCTGGGTGTTGTGCCGGTTGGTCCCGGTGTCGGTCCACATGGTGACCTTCCACCCGGCTTCCTTCGCATGCGCGGCCCACGCGGCCACGTTGGAGATCGCGGCCTCCTTCATGGGGCGGCCGAGCCAGACGAAGTTCACCGTCTTCGGGATCTCCACCGCACCCGGGAAATGGCCCAACTCGTGCTCGGCGAAGCCGTTCTCGATGGTGGACACGATCCGGTCGACGTCCGCGGCGATGTGCCGGCGGACCGGATCGGTGGCGGCCTGCTGGCGCAGCATGTCGCGCAGCACGCGAGCGGCGCTCAGCCGTCCCGCGAGCAGCAGGGCGTTGACGTGGCCGAGCACCGAGGCGTCGTCCTTCGCCGCCTCGTCCGCGAGTCGGGGCGGCGGCGGGTACCGGAGGCGCGGTGCCCGCGGTGAGGCGCCGAAGGCGTTGGCCGGGCTGTCCTCGGCGGTCCGGGGACGGCCGTCCCGAGCCGGGCCGTCATGGGACCTGGCACCCTGCGCGGGGACGTGCTGCCCGCCGGTCACGGTGCCGGCACGGGCGGGCCGCCAGAGCGGCACGTCGCCCACGATGGCCTTGATCAGTTGGAGGTGGCGTCCGCGAAGCCCTTGGTGCACCGGCATCTGCGCCCGGAACTCCTCGCGCCACTCGGGCGGCAGGTCCCGCTCCGACATCGTGCGGGTGTAGTCGCCCATGAGGCTGCCGGGGGCGTCGAGGCGCTGCTCGGCGCCGTCGTCGCGGTACTCGTCCCGCAGGCCGAGCTGGTGGGAGATCTCGTGGGCGAAGTCCACCGGCTCGGCGTCGGGCGACCAGGCGTGCTGCGTCATGTCGGCCATCGAGTCGACTCGCCCGACTTTCAGGTGCTCTGCCTCGTCGTGGGACACCCGCTCCACCGTCACGTGCAGCTTGTCGCCGTCGGACAGCCGGTAGCCGGCGGCGTTCAGGTGCTGGGCGACGCCGCTCTCCACCTTCTGCCACATCCCGGCGAGTTCCTGGTCGGACATGCCCTTGTCGGTGTCCGCCCGCACCCGCACGGTCAGGTCGGTCACCGTCTCGCCGTCGAACTCGAACCTGCGCACGTCGAAGCCGGACCGCACGTCGAACCGGTTCAGCACCGGTTCGCCGGACCTGGTCAGGACCGGCCGGCCCCACGCGTCGAGCAGCGGTGTGGCCTTGCCGGCCGCGTCCCTGACCTCCGAGACCGGGTCCACCCAGCGGCGCGAGCGGAGCACCGGAGGCGCCGCCAGCCGGGCGGCCGTGAACCGTTCGTCCGTGCGGGGATCAGCCGTGAACGGATCGCCCGTGACGTGATCTGCCTGCCCCCGCGCGGGCCGGCCGCCTCCGGCGGCACCGGTGCCGGAGTGGCCGGGCGAGGCGGTGGCCGAGTGCGGGACCTTCGGTGAGGAACCGGTCCGCTCCTCGCCGCGCGAACCGCTCCCGGCGCCCTCCTCGTGGGGCCAGGACCTCCCGATCCCGTGCTGGGTCACGCGCGTGACGACGGAGTCCCAATAGTGGTCGACGACCGCGTTCCGGACCGCGATGAAGTCCGGCTGGCCCTCCTGCCGGACCCAGCTCCGGCCGTCGCGGACGCTCTCCGCGATCTCCTTCCGCAGTTCCTCGTTGTGGTGCAGGCGCTCCCCGATCGCGTCGAGGTCGGCGGCCTTGAGTTCCATCTCCGACTTGCCGTTGGTGGCCGTGACGAGCTTGTGGAGGACGTCGGGCACGTTCTCCGTTCCCGTCGCCTTCGCGACGATCACGGCGAACTTCGTGAAGTCGGCCTTCTGCGCTGCGTTCAGGTAGAGCTTGTCCTCGTCGGTCCCCGTCCGGCGGCCGACGCGCGCGAACGACTCCCTGATCTCGTGGCGGACCTTGGGGTCCAGGGTCATGACCTTGAGCGCGCTGTCGACGTGGCCGAGGAACGCGGCCAGGGTGACGCGCTGGTCGACGTCGACCTTGGCGGGCGCTTCGCCCTCCGGCTTGAACCGGTCGTGCCGGGCGAGCCGGTCCGGCGCGACCGTGTCCGCGGTGACCCGCCGGTTGCGCTGGTCACCGAGGGCGGGCCGGAAGTTGAAGTTGTCGACGTCGCCGTAACCGGACGTGTGGAGGTCGTTGTTGAACTCCGGCTTCGCCTTCGGGCGCAGGGTCCGCTTGTCGACGCGAATCCCCTTCTTCAGCCGATCGCGCAGGAACACCCCGACGCTCTCCGGATCGTGCTGCAGCTTCGAGAACAACGCGGGCAGTGAGTTCTCGATCGTCAGGTGGTCGTTCTGTCGCTGGGGTGCGTTGTTTTTCCTCCCCCCGGTCACCAGGTCGAACGAGTAGTGGCCGAACGACACCGGCGAATGGTCGAGGTCGATGACCTGCGTGTCGTTGAACACCTGGAGGTCGTTGGTCCCGCGGCCGAGCATGCCCAGGTCGAACGGCCCGTCGCCGTGCGGCTCCGTCCTGTCCAGGCCCATGGCGTGGAGCGTGTGCGGCCCTCTGATCGCCTTCCCGAGGGCCATGCCGGCGACCGTATAGTGCGCCACCAGCTCCTCCCGGCTGACGACGACCGGCGCTGTCGCCTTGCCCTCCAGGAGCGCGTACGTGGAGTCGTCGCGCGCGGTGACGACGGCCAGTCCCCGGTCGCCGTCCTTCTTGACGAAAAGCCGCACTCCCATCCGCTGTGCGCTGTCCAGGTGGTCCAGGACGGTGTCGTCGGCGGGCCGGGTGGTGTCCCGCGCCGTGTCGTGGCTCGCGTTCCCGGAGCTGCCGGACACGGCGTCGTCACGGCGCGGCGCCCGCGGCGAGGCCCCCACGTGGCCGACGGGCCGGTGAGCGGTCGTGACCGGGTGGGTCGGACCGGTACCTTCCGGGTCGTGGGCGGCGCGTCCGGTGGACGGGGCCTGCTCGTGGGCGGTTCCGGCCGGCGTGTGCGGCTCGGCGAGGTGGCCGGACGCCGTGGAGACCCGGGCCGGGGCCTTTGTCGGCGGGTCGTCCGGGGCCGGTTCCCTGGGCCGCTCGGGCTCGGTGCCGCGTCCGGTGCCCTCGGTATCGCGGGTGGCGACACGCGTGGGCGGCCCCGGCTCCGGTTCACGTGCTGCCGGCTCCTGCGGCTCCGGCCCGCCGTCGGAGGTGGCGGGGGGGTCCGGGGCCCGGGCTCCACCGGTCACGGGGTGCGGCGGCGCGGTCTCCTCCTGCGGCCTTCCCTCCGTCCGCTGCTCCGGCCGTCCCGGACCTTGGGTGGCAGGGCCGTGCCCGTCCGTACCGGTCGGCACCGGGGGAGAGGCCACCTCCCGCGGGCCGGGGCGGGCGCCATCGTTCGTGCCGCGACCGCCGGTGGTGATGACGGGGGTGCCCGGGCCGTGCGGCGGTGCGTCGCCGGTGCCCGAGGTACCACCCTTCGACGTGCCGGTTCCGGCACCGGTCCCCGTGCCGGTGCCCTCGGTGCCGGCGGTCGGCATGCCGTCCGTGCCGGGTGCCGCGTCGGGCTGCTTGGACACGGGACCGGTCTCGTTGCCGCGTACGGGCGGCTCCGGCGGCGCGATCCTGCCCTTGTACGCGCTGACACCCGCGGTGACCCCGAGCCTCCCCAGGTGCCCGATGCCGCCCATCGCCACGCCGCCCAGCGTGCCCGAGGCGCTGACGGTGAAGGTGTGTTCCGGATCGAAGATCACACCGTAGAAGCCCTGGGTCAGCGTCATGTTGATGCCGCCCATCGCCGAGGCGTGCAGCAGGTCGGCCACATGGGCGCCGATGTCGGGGCCAGCCTGCTTGGCGAGGCGGTTCACGAGGGCGTCGGGGATCTCGTGCGACAGCGCCTTGACACCGTCCTCGCCGAGCACGTCAGTGTGGTGTTCCAAGGTGCTGGCGAGCGCCTCCTTGACTCCCCGGAGGCTCGCGCCGCCCCAGCTCTCCGCGAAGGCGCGCGCGAATTCCGCGCCGAGCTCGCGGGCGTACTGCGCGCTCAGGGCGTCGGCGAGGTGCTGTTCGAATGTGTCGGCGACGGAGGCCTCGAACGCGGCGACGGCCTTCTCGATGTCGGCGTTGAGCGCCTCCCGGACGGGAGCGCCGGCGGGGACGTGGTCGCCGATCCCGGCGTCCTTGGCGCCGCCGCCCTTGCCGAACCCGTCCGCAAGGGACGGCCCGTTGTCGCCGAACACCTTCCCGAGGTCGTTGCCGAGGTCCTTGCCGCCGTCGTCGCCCAGCGGACCCGAGGTGCGGTCGAAGACGTCGCCCAGGTCCTTGCCGAGTCCCTTGCCCAGGCCGTTGCCGAGCGCGTCCTTGAGGAAGGAGCCCAGCTTTTTCCCCAGCGGCCCCAGGCCTAGTCCGACCCCGGTGCCGACGGCCGAGAACTCCAGCGTCTGGACGGTGTTGTCCCACGACCAGCCGTGGCGGTGCCCCTGGGCGATCTGGATGGCCTGGATGACCCCGTCCATCGCGATGCCGAGACCCACCGAGCGCACCACGTGCTCCCCGATGAACTTCAGCAGCTTCCTCAGCAGGGTGCGGGAGATGATCTGTGTGGCGATCTCGGTCTCGACGACCTGCTCGCTCTCCTCGATCGCACCCAACTCGTCGCCGGACATCAACATGACCGCCAACTCGGCCAGTTCCGCGGCAAGCTGGATGAGCATCGCGAGGATCATCCACTTCGCGTACTCGACCTCGGCCGCGTAGTTCTCCGCGTACTCGGCCAGCTTCAGGGTCTGGTCCTTGGCCGTGCCGAGGTAGTCGGGCCCCGAGACGTAGTCCCTCATGTTCGCCAGGAACGCCTCCGCGGACTCGCCGTGGAAGTTCTCCGAGACCGCGCGGACCAGCGAGCCGACCGAGTCGGCCAGCTCGTCGAAGTCGCCCGACGCGCTGACGTACAGCCCCTGGACCTCCCGCAGGATGTCCTCGTTCGCCTGCGGCCACGGCATGCCCGACAGCCCCGAGAACAAGTCCGAAAGCCCACTGGGCAACTCGATGGCCACGACCTGTCACGCCCTTCCCGGCGGCACCGTTGCACATTCCCGAGGCCGTCGGCCCCGTCGATCCGTCACCTGACGGATCGGCCCGTCACTCGCGGACGGGCCGGTCGTCCGCAGACCGGTCCGCCACTGCTCGGACCAATTCGTCACCCCATGGACCCGCGCTTGGCGGTCTCCGTCGCGCCGCCCTCCACGTCGTCGAAGGTCCGCGAGACGGTCGAGCCGTTCTCGCCGGTGGCCCCTAGCAGCGTGCCGACCCCGCCGAGCAGGGTGTCGAGGTCGGAGGTCGGGGTCTTCACCTGCTCGTGGTAGGACTTCGCGTACTCGTCGTCCCTGCCGCCGCCGGCCAGGTTGAGCGCTCTGATCCGGTCGAGCCTCGACCGGATCGCCTCGTGGATGCCGGCGATCTCGTCGAACTGCGAGAAGTTCGTCGCCAGGTTGTCGGTGAACTCCAGATCAGCCATTCCAGTCCTCCTGCTCGGTGGTCACCGCGCGGTCGGCCGGGCGCAGCATCGCGCGCAACGGCGCCATGACGTCGTCGAGTTCGGATCCGCCCGCCATGGACTCGCGCAGTCGCGCCCCGAAACCCCGCAACGGCGCGAACGCCGCGTTCACCTTGCCCGCCATCTCGCGCCGCGCGGCGGCGATCGTCTCGACGAGCACCGCCGACAGCTCCACCGGGGCCATCATCCGGTAGTCGGTGCCGTGGAAATGGATCTCCTGGACGTCGCCGCGGTTCCCGATCGTCACTTCCAGGGTGCGGTCCTTCGACCTGACCGTCGCCGTCGCCTTGCGCAGCTCCTCGTGGAGCGTGGCCAGCTTCTGCTGGTGCTCCTGCAGCTCGCCCATCGCCTCGTCGAGTTGTTCCTTGAGCGATCGACCTGCCGAACCGCGCATCGATCCGTTCTCCTTCCCGGTCCTGACCGGCCGCTGTCAGCGGCCGATGACTCCGAAACCGGTGTCGGTCCCGGTTCCCCACACTTCCTCGTCCTCGGTGACCCAGGTCTTCCTCGACCCGCCGTCGGCGCCCCCGCCGCCGGTCATGCCGCCCATGCCACCGCCCATCGGAGGCATCATCGACGACTCCTCGGAGCCGGCCCCGGTACCGCCCACCGTGGAGACCCGGCCGATCGACTGGCTCTCCTGCGCGGCCACCTTGGCGGTGGCGAACTCGCCGTTCCCGATGCCGTCGCCGGGGCTCTCGGCGCCAGGCTCCTGCCCGGTGAGGCTCTTGAGGCGACTGCTCGTGCCGGTCTCGGTGCTCAGCAGCTTCGGCAGCCCGCCGGCGCCGCCACCCGTACCGCCCGCGCCGCCGCCCAGGCCCAGCCCGCCGAGGGAGGGCGACCTGCCGAAACCGCTGCTGCCGAGCAGGTCGGCGTCGTGGAGGTCGTCGTCACCGGACGACCCGCCGGTACCACTGAGCGTCGAGCCCTTGGGCACCTTCAGCGGCTGGCCGTTCGGTCCCATGACCGGGTTGCCCTGGGCGTCGAACACCTGGCCGCCGGCGCCGATGCGGGACCCCTTGGGCACGGTGAGGAGCCCGCTGCTGCCGGTGATCGGCTTGCCGTCCGGCCCGTCGACCGTCTCGACGCCGGACGGCTTGGCGTTGCCGCCGGTGCCGCCGCTGTCGAAGTCGGAGCCGGTCCTGGTAGACCTCTTGCCGGTGTTCGCCGCCACCCTGGAGTTCGGCGGCACCGTCAGGGGTCTGCCGTCCGGGCCGAGCACCGGTTTGCCGTCGGGGCCGATGACGTGGTTCTGGGAGTTGATCGTCGACCCGGGGGGAACCGAGAGCGGCAGACCGCTGGCGTTCAAGACCGGCAGCCCGTCGGGCCCGTCGATCGTGTCCTGCCCGCCGACGCCCGTGCCGCCGGTGCCACCCGTGTCGAAGCTGCCCCCGGTCAGCAGGTTGTTGCCGATCTTCGGGGAACCGAGCGGGCCGTCACCGCCACCGCCCCCGGCTTTGCCGCCCGAGCCGCCGATGTCGAAGTCGCTGAGGTCGGGGACGTTCACGTTCGGGATGTGCGAGCCCCCGCCGCCCCCACCACCGGAGCCGCTGGAGTTGAACTCGTGGGGGCTGTTCAGGTTCGGGATGTTGCCGTTCGAGCCGCTGGAGTTCGGGTCGGTACTGGGCGGTGCCAGGACCACCGGCGGGACGAAGGTCGACGGGATCACCGACGACGCGTTCCTGTAGGCGCTATCGACATTGCTCAGGAACGTCTGCGCCGCGTTGTCGAGCGGGACGAGCGTCGCCAGCCACGCACTCTTCGACATGTTCTCCAGGGAGTCCCAGAACCTCTGGTCACCGGGGTCGCCAAGGCTCGTGCTGATGTGCGGCTGCATGTGCGCGCCCGACCAGTGGTAGCTGATATGCGCCCCGCCCATCACGTTCTGGAACTGCTGGTTGGCCACGTTCCACGGCATGTTGGCGGAGTTGTCGTGCCAGTCGAGGAACGCCTGTGCCAGTGTGGCCACACTGTCCGTCGTCTTGTCCTTCACATTGAACAGCTGGTCGGTGATGCTCTGGGGGGCCAGTTGCTCGGAGAGCGCGTCGAGCAGGCCGGCGAAAGTCTGGAGGGAGTGCTTGAAGACCCCGGCGGCACTGCCCTGGAAGTCGCTTCCCGACGTGTTGACGTCGTTGGCCCACGTGGTCATGTTCTGGTTCCACGTGTCGAGTAGTTTCGACAGGTCCTGGAGCATCTGCCCGCCGTACCAGAAGCTGTGCGGGCTGAACTCGTTCGTCTGCCAGGGCGAGTTGGTGAAGGAGTCAAGGATGGTCTTCGGCCCCACGTAGAACTGCTGCCAGGGGTTGCTGCTGGAGTCGAACCAGGACTTCTTGAGGTTCAGGCCGACGACGATCTCGTAGTGGACACCGACGTGCGTCCAGTTCTGCTTCCACCACAGGTCCCAGTTGGTGGAGAGGTTGTGGATCACATGGGCGGCGACGTTCCAGTTGTCGAACCATTCCGCGGAGCCACCGGCCACCGCGTCGCGGTCGGGCAGCGTGTTGTCGGCACTGCTGTCGGCCAGGACCTTGAGAGCTTCCTCGAAACTCTCGGGCATGTGCTACTCCTGTCTCTGGTCTCCCCGCCCGCGCCCGATCGGGGCCGTCCGGATAGGTGCGCCGGGTCGTGCGTCAGGTGGTCGTGCTGGTGTTGGGGTTGCTGCCGCCCAAACTGACCCCGAAGTTGAGGTTTTCCAGGTCGGCCCGCATATCTGCGGAGGTGAGGTGCGCCTTGTCGTCGCTGTCGGTGAGCACCAAGTCGACGGCGAGCAGATCCGCTGACATCTTTTTCGCGTTCGTCGTCAGATTCTGGATTTGCTCCCACAGCGTGGAGGTGAGGGTCTTGAAGTCCTGTTGCAGGGTCACGCCGCTGGACAGGGCCGCCGGGTTCCCGGTCAGGAGCTGGTTGTAGCCGCCCGACGGGTCGCCACCCGGAGTCGCGCCCTGGGGGAGGCCCTGCGCGAACTCCCGCAACTGGGCGATCGAGGGGCCCGTGGTCAGTGCCGAGATGAAGTTGGCCAGCTTGTGTTGGGCGAAGTCCTTCAGGTACGTGTCGGTGATCTTGAGATCGCCGGAGTCCTTGGAACCCATGACGCTCCCTCCTATCGGTCAGCGGATCCGGTGGCGCCCGCGCGTGGTCAGCCGCCGAGGATCGAAGCGCCGCGCCGGTCACCATCGTTCAGGCTCTGGTGCATGGTGTCGAGCGTGCTGCTGCCGGCGCTGAAGTTCGCGGTCAGGTCGTGGTAGATCTGCTGCCGGTTCTTCGAGATCTCCTCGAACACCTCGGCGGCCATACCGGAGAAGGAGGAGGCCAGCGGCTGGAGCTGGTTCATCAGGTCCTCGACCGCGCTGAGCATGTCGTTGGCGACCCGCTGCATGTCTTCGACGGCCTGGCTGACGCCTTCGTGCCTGAGGTTCACGTTTGCCATGGAAGGTCCCTCTGTTCTTGTCGCGCTGAGTCGGGGGGCGGTCGTACCGGTCGCCGGCCGGGTCGGCTGGGATCAGCCGCCGGCCGGGCCGGGCGCCGGGTCAGGTACCGATTGGGTCATTTGCCGGTCAGGATGTTCGCGTAGTTCTCCGCCTGGCTGCCGCCGGTGAAACCGCTCATGTGCAGCGCGTTCTCGTCGGCGCTGCTGATCTGCTGGCTCGCGCCCTGCAGGTCGGACTGGAGGGTCTGGAACATGCTCGCCACATGCTGGCACGTCTGCATCCACTGCTCGATCTGCCGCTGGAACGCGCTGCTGGAGTCGGCGATGTAGTTCGCGGCGATCGACTGGTTGATCGAGTCGGCGGTGTTGTACGCGTTGCGCATCGCGCCGACATGGGCGTCGAGCGCGGCGAGCGCCTTCTGGACCGCGCCGTCGTCCTTTGCCAGCGTGCCGTTCGCAGCCATGTCATGGCCTCCTCGTCGATGGTGACGGTTGTCGAACTGACGGAACGTCAGCAGTGCCGCGCGCACTCGCGTCACCTCCGCCAGGCTAGCTCGCGACCTGGGACGGTCACGTCCGCATATGGTGGGTGTGCCCGTTCGTCCTCGGACATCGGCACGTCCGAACACCCGTGGCGGTGGAGACGGACGCCCTGCCCGGCTCAGTCACCGCAGGACACCGTGGTGGTGACCGGTTCGCGGACTCCGCCGCCGGCGGACGCCGAGAGGTCCAGGCTCGGACCCGTCGGAAGGAGCGCGACGACGGTCGCCGGCAGCGTGACCGCGTCCGAGCCGGTGTACCCGGCCCTGCCGGCGGCGCCCGCCGGGATTGAGTACTTCACGCCGTTGTCGGTGACCAGGTACTCGGTGCTGCCGGAACCGCCGCCCGCGGGCGAGACC
Source organism: Streptomyces sp. IBSBF 2435 (assembly GCF_036815005.1). Classification (NCBI taxonomy): domain Bacteria; kingdom Bacillati; phylum Actinomycetota; class Actinomycetes; order Kitasatosporales; family Streptomycetaceae; genus Streptomyces; species Streptomyces sp. IBSBF 2435. Next base: position 17,945 of record NZ_JAJSYW010000069.1, read on the forward strand.
GCCACGAGCGCGCCGGAGCCGCCCTTGACCGCCACGAGGTCGGCGCCGTCGCAGCTCGGCGTGATGCCGCGGCCCTGGCCCGGCGGCGCGGCCGCCGCCCGCACTGTGGCGGAGTCGGCGACACCGATGCCGCTGGACACCGCCCCGGTGCTGGGGCGCAGGTTCGCACAGACGGCCTGGGTCTCCCCGACGGTCACCGCGTGCGGCGGCGTCGTGGGGAAGGTGGTGCCGAGAGCCGCCAGCGACGCCGCGGTCGACTTCGGCGCGGCGTTGCGGGCGAAGTCGTCGGGTCCCAGTGTCGGGACCGTCACGGCGCCACCCTCGTACGCGTGCCGCTGGATTCCCGGTTCGCCGCGCAGCAGCACGAAGACCGTGGCGGTGAGCGGCGCGAGGCCCTTGCGCGTCAGCACGTAGTGCCGGCCGGTCTGATCGGTGAACAACTGCCCGACCCGTGTCGGTTGCCCCGCCAGTTCCGGTCCGGCGTCGCCGAGTCCGGCCAGGTCGGGCGGCGCCAGGTCGGGTCCGGCCGGCACGGCGTCGAGGAAGCCCGAGGTCACTGGCACCGGTGCGGCGCCGGTGTAGCCGAGCGCCCGGGTCACGCCCTCGGCGGCGTCGATCCGCAGCCGTCGCCCGTCCCACAGCAGGTAACCGGTCCCGTCCGGGGCCGAGACCACGATCGCCTGACCGCCCGTCAGCGCGCGTCCCCGCACGCCCTGCCCGACACCGAGGACGAGTTGCGGCACGCCGGAACTCTCGGCGGACCGCGTGGCGACGCAGGCCGACCACGCGTTCCTGCTCAGGTCACCAGCGGGCGGCAACGCGTCGGGCGCGTCGGCGATACCGAACGGCGCGCCGCGCGTCACGCCCCGCAGCGCGCTCGTGCCGACCGACTTGACGGTCAGTCGGCTGCCTGCGAACAGCCTCGCCGAGGTCACGTTGAGGACCGGGTGCAGCGCGTCGGCGATGTACAGGTATCTCGCACCGGTGCCGCTGTCGACGACGAGCGTGCCCGGCTTCTCCCAGCTCCGGTCGCCGCCTCCCGGGACAACCAGGCCGTAGAGAGCCACGATGACACCCGCGAGGACAGCGATCATGAGACCGCCGAGCGTGCCCTTGCTCGTACGGGCGACGGGCTGCGCGGCCCCGTCGAGGTCGACGCGGAGCACCGCGGAGGTAAGCCGGCCCATGACGAAGGAGTGGGCCTGGATCTGGTCACGCCGCGACTGCATGTCGCGTCACTTCCTTCGTCGCCGGGTCGTGTGCGCGGGGCATCGGCTAGATGCCGCGCAGCCGGTAGTAGGCGCCGAACACGAGAAGCACCAGCGGCAGGACGCTCACAGCCACCAGCGTGTGCACGAGGTCGGCGGCGTGTCCCCAGTGCGGCAGCATCCGCCGCCCGGGAACGCTCCAGGAGGCGATGGCGAGGCCGCCGGCCAGCAGGAGCAACGCGGCCGTCAGGACCAGCCGCGTGCCGTCCGGCAGCGCGATGCCGAGCCGTACGGCCACCAGCACGACGCCGTACGCCCCCGGCAGCGTCACCGCCAGCCGTTGCGTGGTCCCGCCGATCGAGCGGCCGTGCAGCAGCGCCAGGAGCGACAGCGATCCCATCAGCGCGTACGACGGCCAGCCGCCCGTCGTGGTCAGCCCGGTCAGGCAGCCGACGTAGAGCGCCGCGATGGCGATGAACAGCGCCGCGACGTACTGGTCGGTGATCGCGCTGCGGGAGAGCACGTTCTCGGCCGCGAGCGGCTCGATGCCCTCCTGGAGCTGCTCGCTGTTACCCGGCAGCGGCGGCAGCTTCAGGCCCGAGAGCCGGAACCCGACCGCGGGCACGAACACGCCCTCGATCACCGTGAGCGCGGCGATCACCGCGGCCGCGTGCCCGAGTTCCACGCCGAAGACCATGGCCACGCCGCCGAGCGCCGCGGTGGAGGAGGCCAGCGCGACACCGAGGAAGAGCGGGGCCCCGCTGCCGACCACCGCGATGGCGATCACCGCCATGCCGGTCGTGGCGGCCGCGCCGGCCAGCACCCGCGCGCCGAGCAGGTCGTCGCCCGCGCCGGTGGGCAGCAGCGCCGCGGCCAGGGACATGAACGGGACGGCCGCCACACCGAGGGCGGTGCCCGCCGCGGTGTCGCCGACCGCACGGGCGGCCGAGGCGGCCCCCGCGACCAGCAGCACGGCCACGAACACGGCCGCGGCGACCCGTGGCGCGTGCGCGCCGGGCAGAGCCAGTACGGCGAGGCCCGCGCCCAGCAGCGCCAGCACGAAACCGATCAGCAGCCGCCGGGACAGTTCGGGGCGCCAGGAGTCGGGACGCTCGCGCAGCGCGGTCGCGACACCGTCGACGAGGTCGTCGAAGTGGATGGGCGGCATCTCGGCGCGACGGGGACGCAGGTAGAGCACGTCGCCGTCGTGCAGGCCGAGCGAGTCGGCGGTGCCCTCGTCGTCGAGCGCGGCGCCACCAAGCCGTTGCAGGACCCACCCGGCGTGTTCGAGGCCGGCCTCGTCGAGATCGGTCCCCGCGTAGCCGACGATCGTCGGCAGCAGGTCGATCACCGGGACGTCGGTGGGGACGGCGAGTTCGAAGCCGGTGGACGGCGCGCGGACGACGAGCCGGCACAGGCCGCCGACGACACTGCTGTTCGCCACTTGTTGTCGACTCCTGTCTGTCCGCCGTGCGGGCCTCAACCTCCCCGTCGAGGTCACGGCGGGCTTCTATTGACGCCGGTGCCCGGAGGCGGAACGCCCCACAGCCGGGGCACCTTGCCTGTTAGCTCCGGCAGATGTGCCCGTTCGTCTCCGAATGGGCATGATAAAGACTCCACAGGTCGGCGGCCCCCGGCACCGGGCGACAATCAGCGGACAGCCGCGGGTCCGAGGACCGGGCGCGGTTTCAAGACCGGGAAGGGCCATCTGCGTTGAGCGTCATCCTGTTCCGCCGGCCGCCGCGGCGGCTGGGCCCCGCGATGCCGGGCGGCGAGCTGCAACTCCAGGAGCCGCCCGATCTGCCCGAGACCCCGAGCGGCATGTCGGGGATGGTGAGCTACGCGCCGATGGCACTCGGCTCGCTCGCGATGGTGATGATCTTTCTCCGGCCGGGCTCCGGCGGCACACTCAGCTACGTGGCGATCGGCCTGATGGTGGTCTCCGCCGTCGGCATGGTGACCAGCCAGATGATCCGCTCCGCCGGCGAGCGCAAGCGGCGGATCAGGCGCGAGCGGCGCGACTACCTGCGCTACCTGTCGATCACCCGCCGGCAGGTGCGCAAGGCCATCGAGCAGCAGCGCCGTTCGGAGGCCTGGCGCCATCCGGAGCCGCTGGCGCTCTGGTCGGTGGCGCGCACCACCCGGCTGTGGGAACGGCGCACCACCCACCCCGACTTCGGCGAGGTGCGGATCGGACTGGGCCAGCAGCGGCTCGCGTTGACTCTCTCGCCGCTGACCACCAAGCCCGTCGAGGACCTCGAACCGCTCAGCGCGCACGCGCTGCGGCGGCTCGTCCGCGCGTACGGCACGGTGCCGGACCAGCCGACCGCGGTGTACCTGCGGGCCTACGCGAGGATCCTGCTGCGCGGCGACGCCGACGCGATCCGGTCCGTCGCCCGCGCGGTGCTCTGCCAGCTCGCGACCTTCCACTCCGCCGAGGACCTGCGCATCGTCATCGTGACCGATCCCCAGTCCCAGGCGCACTGGGAGTGGGCCAAGTGGCTGCCGCACGCGCTGCACTCCAGCGAGACCGACGGGGCCGGCGCGGTGCGGCTGATCACCGACGGCGTGGCCAAGCTGGAGCGGCTGCTCGGCGAGGACTTCGCCGGGCGGGCGCCCTTCGACCCCGAGGCGTCGCCGAACCGCGACGAGCCCCACACGATCGTGCTGCTCGACGTCGGCGTGGTGCCTGCGGGCAGCCGCTTGGCCAACGAGAGCTACCGCAACTCGACGGTTCTCGACCTGCACGGGGCGCTGGAGTGGCGCCCGGAACGCCGGGGCCTGCGGCTATGGGTGGAGCCCGGCATGATCGACCTGGTCGGCAACGACGGCGAGGGGAAGGAGACGCGCACCGCGCTGTGCCGCCCCGACGCCATGACACCGACGGCCGCCGGGGCGCTGGCCCGGCTCATCGCGCCGCACCGCTTGAGCGCGTCGACCGAGACGACGGAACCGCTCGCCGCGGACTTCGAGTTGACCGCGATGCTGGGCATCAACGACCTGTTCGGCCACGATGTCGGCAAGTTGTGGAAGAGCCGCGGCAGCGCCGACCGGCTCAAGGTGCCGCTTGGCATCGCCGCGGGCGGCACCCCCCTCGAACTCGACCTCAAGGAGTCGGCCGAAGGCGGCATGGGCCCGCACGGCCTGCTGATCGGCGCGACCGGCTCCGGCAAGAGCGAACTGCTGCGGACCCTGGTGATGGCGCTCGCGCTGACCCACTCCTCCGAGACGCTCAACTTCGTGCTGGTGGACTTCAAGGGCGGCGCCACGTTCCTCGGCCTCGACACGCTTCCGCACACTTCCGCGGTGATCACCAACCTCGCCGACGAGGAGTCCCTCGTCGCCAGGATGAAGGACGCCCTGCACGGCGAACTGATCCGCCGCCAGGAACTCCTGCGCAGCGCGGGGAACTACCGTTCGGCCCTCGACTACGAGAACGCCCGCGCGGAGGGGGCCCCGCTCGCCCCGCTGCCCGCCCTGTTCGTGGTGGTCGACGAGTTCAGTGAACTGCTGGCCGCGCACCGGGAGTTCATGGACCTGTTCATCATGATCGGCCGGCTCGGCCGCAGCCTCGCGGTGCACCTGCTGCTCGCCTCGCAGCGCCTGGACGAGGGGCGGATGGGGCAACTGGAGTCGCACCTGTCGTACCGCATCGGCCTGCGCACCTTCTCCGCGATGGAGAGCCGCGGCGTGCTGGGCGTCCCCGACGCCTACCAGTTGCCGTCGGCGCCGGGCAACGGGTTCCTGAAGACCGACACCACGACCCTGACCCGATTCAAGGCCGCCTACGTCTCCGGCGCCTACCGGCGGCGCCGGCACGTGGAGCAGGCCGTGATCGCGGGGCAGATCGTCCCCTACGGCACCGGCTACGTCATCCCGCGCGAGCCGGTGCAGATCGCGCCCGAACGAGAGGAGGACACCGACGCGGGCACGCTGCTGACCGTCGCAGCCGACCGGCTGCGCGACGCCGGGCCGCCCGCGTACCAGGTGTGGCTGCCGCCGCTCGACGTGCCGCCCACGATCGACCAGTTGCTGCCGCCGCTCGCGCCCGACCCGGAGCGCGGGCTGACCACGGTCGAGTGGGCCGGACAGGGCCGACTCACCGTGCCCGTCGGCGTGATCGACCGTCCGTTCGACCAAGAGCGCGACCTGCTGATGGCGAACCTGTCGGGCTCCGGCGGCCACGTCGGCATCGCGGGCGGGCCGCAGAGCGGCAAGAGCACCCTGCTGCGCAGCCTCATCGCGGGCCTCGCGCTCAGCCACACCCCGCGCGAGGTGCAGTTCTACTGCCTGGACTTCGGCGGTGGCACGCTGACCGGCCTGGTCGGGCTGCCCCACGTCGGCGGCGTGACGGGCCGGCTCGACCTGGAGCGGGTCGCGCGGACCGTCACCGAGGTCACCTCGCTCATCTCCCGGCGGGAGCGCTACTTCGCCGAGCGCGGCATCGACTCGATCGCCACCTTCCGGCAGCAGCGAGCGGCCGGCGACCTGGCCGACGACCCGCACGGCGACGTGTTCCTCGTCGTCGACGGCTGGGGCACGATGCGCCAGGACTTCATGGACATGCTCCCCACCTTCTCGCTGATCGCCAACCGCGGCCTGAACTACGGCGTCCATCTCGTCGTCACCGCGACGCGTTGGGGCGAGGTGCAGAGCGGGCTGCGTGACCAGCTCGGCACAAGGTTAGAGCTCCGGCTCGGTGACGCGGTCGACTCGATGATCAACATGCGGGCCGCGGCGACCGTACCGAAGCTGCCGGGGCGCGGCATGACCGAGAAGCAACTGCACTTCCTGTCCGCGCTGCCGCGGCTCGACTCCGACGGCGACGCCGCCACGCTCGGCAGTGGCGTCGCCGACCTCGTCGAAGCGGTCAGCGAGGCGTGGAACGGCCCCAAGGCGCCGCCGGTCAGGATGCTCCCGCTGCGGCTGGACGCTGCGACGCTGCCCCGGCCCGAAGGTGACCTGCGGGTCGCGCTCGGCGTCGAGGAACACGAACTGGCGCCGTTCTGGCACGTCTTCGAGACGTCGCCGCACCTGATCGTGATCGGCGACGCGGAGACCGGCAAGACCAACCTGCTCAAACTGATCAGTCAGGCGGTGGCCGAGCGGTACCGGCCCGACGAGGCGCGCGTAGCGCTCGTCGACTTCAGGCGTGAACTGTTTGACGTGGTGCCTGAGGAGAACCGGCTCGGCTACGCCGTGTCGGTCGAGGCGGTGCGGCACATCGTGGACGGCGCCGCGTTCGCCATGCGCAGCCGCGTGCCGGGCCCGGAGATCTCGCCGGCGAGGCTGCGCAAGCACGACTGGTGGACGGGCCCGCAACTCTTCCTCGTCATCGACGACTACGACATGGTCGGCAGCTCCGACAACCCGTTCGCGCCGTTGCTGGAGTACCTGACGCAGGGCACCGAACTGGGACTCCACCTCGTGGTGGCGCGCAGCGCGAACGGCGCGGCGCGCGGTATGAACGATCCGCTGCTGCGGCGGCTGGTCGAGGTCAACACCCCTGTGATGCTGCTCTCCTGCCCGCCGTCGGAGGGCCACCTGATCGGCGACGTGCGTCCGCGGCGACTACCGCCCGGCCGGGCGCAGTACATCACCAGGCGAGGATCCCTTCAGGTGCAGACCGCGATGCTGCCGGAGGGCGCGCACGGGGCGGGACTCGTCCTCGAACACTGAGGGTCCCGCCAGGGAAGCCACGCCGTACGGACGGCACGGGCCGCCGCGTTCCGCTCCGGCGGAGCGTGGCGTGGTGGCCCGTTGCGCTCCGGCGGTGGGTCGGCCGCGCCCCGGCTCCGCGCGCGGCCCGGTGGTGCGCCGGGCGGCTTTCGGCCGGACGCCGCGTCGTTTCGGTGCGAGGGTGCGGTATCTCCGGGCCGAGCGGGGAGGCGGGGTGGCCGTGGCTGACTGCCGCCGGGCCGGTTCGGCCCCGGTCCGGTCCGGTGCGTGGGGACGGCGGTCGTGGGGAGGGATGTGCCCCCGGCTCAGGAGTCCCGCCCGGTGGACACGGGCGGCTCGGCCTGCGGGGGTCCGGTGCCGTGCTTCGGGACGCCGGGCGTCGTCCTCCCAGCGGGCCGGCCATGGCCGAGGCGACGACGCCGGGGCACCTCCTGCCGAAGGCAGCGGGGACAGGTCAGAGATCCGCCGGACGGGGGTCAGCGGCTGGAGGGCGCGCCGCCGAGGGACGGGTCGAGGGTGCCCGGGGACTCCGAGCCGGGTGCCGGGTCCGGCGCCGGATGGCGCAGAGCCTCCTCGGGGCGCGGGGCTGGCAGGTCCAGGTTCGCGTCGGGGGCCGTGCCATCCGGGTCGATGTCGTCGGTGGACTGGCCCAGACGCCGGCGCCTGGTGGTGGCGGTCAACGCGCCGAGCCCCACCAGTACGACGACAGTGAAGGTGCCGCCGGCGACGAGGAGCGCGGTCCGCCCGGCGGTCCGGTGGCGTGGTGGCGGAAGCGTCAACCGCTCGCCCGCCGCGGCGTGCCGGGATGCGGCCCGGTCGCTGAGCACGCCGGACACTGCCGCCTGCGGATCGACCGTGCCGTAGCCGAGCGACGCGTCCGGCAGCGCGGCGGCCGGATGGACGGCAGTGGCCTCCAGCCGCTGGATCAGCCGGGCGGGGGAGGTGGGGCCGCGGTAGGCGTCGACGAGCGCTGCCGTACCCGCGACGAACGCCGTCGCGTAACTGGGGCCGTCGGCGCTGAAACCGCCGCCGCCGGGGCCCGGTCCTGTGACGCCGTCGCCCGGGGCGGCCAGGTCGACGGGCGCGCCCGCCACCTGCGTGCCCGAGGCGGCGGCGGAGCCGTCCGCCGGTGTGTCGGTGACCGACAGCACGCCCGGGTAGGCGGCCGGGTACACGAGTCCGGCGCGCGACTGACCGTCGAACGTCGCGGGCGCCACCACCAGCGAACCCGCCGCGATGGCGCGCTTGACCGCAGAGGCCAGCGCCTTGCTCGGGGTCGCGGTCGGCACCGAGACGTCGATGACCCGCGCGCCACCGGCGACGGCGGCGTCGATGCCCGTGGCGATCAGTGCGGGGGTCGTGGCGCCCTGGTCGTCGGTCACCGCCAGCGACAGGACGTGCGCCCGCGGCGCGACACCGGAGAACCCCGTGGCGGCCGCCCGCCCCGCGATCAGGCCGGCGACGAACGTGCCGTGCCCCACGCAGTCCGTGCCCGCGGGACCCTTGATGCGCGGACCGTCGCTGACCTGCCCGGACAGCTGCGGTACGCCCGACGCGGCCACGCCGGTGTCAATCACCGCGACGGTCACGCCGGAGCCCTGGCTCAACTGCCAGGTGCCGCCGAGGTCGTAACTAAGCGACGGCCAGGACATGCCGGGGGCGTTCGCGCTCGTGGCCCGAACGCAGCTCTGGCCGCTGGTGAACTCCTGGGCGATGTGCGGCAACGAGTCGGCCGAAGCGTACGGCGTCCCGAGGCCGAGCAGCGCCGTGACGGCCGTCCCGAGCAGCGGCACGGTCCGTCGCCGGGGGCGGTGTGACCCGTTCATCCCGCTCAACTCTGCACGGCCGGAACGTCGTCAGGCAGCAGGGTGCTCAGGTCGACCAAGGTCGGCAGCTCGATCCGGTTCAGCCGGCCGGCTTGCGCCGTCATCATGCTCTCGAGCAACTGCCGGGCGTAGCGCGCGTTGCCGAAGGTGCGGCAGCGCGGAGCGGCCTCGAAGTGCGCCCGCAGCTCCTCGACTGTCTCGGGGGTGAGTTCGAACCCGCTGGCGACGGCGTTCCGCCTGGTGATCTCCACCAGCTCGTCCGCGGTGTAGTTCGCGAAGTTCACGTGCCGGGTGAAGCGCGAGGCGAGACCGGGGTTCGAGGCGAGGAACCCGGCCATCTCCTCCGGGTAGCCGGCCACGATCACCACGACCTCGTCGCGGAAGTCCTCCATGAGCTTCACCAGGGTGTCCACCGCCTCCTGGCCGAAGTCGCTCGGCGATCCTGCGGGTGTCAGCGTGTACGCCTCGTCGATGAACAGCACACCGCCGCGCGCGCGATCGAACACCTCTCGGGTGAGGAGGGCGGTGTGGCCGATGTAGCGGCCCACCAGGTCGGCGCGGGCCGCCTCGACGAGCTGGCCGCGGCGGAGCACGCCCAGCTCCGCGAGCAGTTCGCCGTAGAGCCGTGCCACGGTGGTCTTACCGGTGCCGGGCGGCCCGGCGAACACCAGGTGCTGGCTGATCGAGGGCACCGGCAGCCCTGCCTCGGCGCGTCTGCGCGAGGCGTTGAGCAGGTTGACCAGGTCCTCGACCCCGGACTTCACCTCGGCCAGACCGATCATCGCGCGCAAGTCGGCGAGGAGTGCGGAACTGCGAGCCCGCTCGTCCGCGTCCGCGGACCCGCCGGCGGATCTCTCCTCCTCGACGTCCTCGGGCAGCAGGGTGGCCAGGTCGTCCACGCTGATCTCGGCCTGCTCCGCCAGCCGTGACGCCTGACGGTCAATCATCTCCTCGAACACCTTGCGCGCGGCGCGGCCGTTGCCGAAGGCCGGGGCCCTGACCAGCCGGGCGAAGAGCGTGGCCAGCGCGTCCTCCGTGCTCTCGCCGAGCGTGTAGCCGTGCTTCGCGCACATCGAGCCGACGATGGTCACGAGCTCGGCGGGCGCGTAGTCCTCGAACTCGATGGTGCGGCTGAACCGCGAGGCAAGACCGGGGTTGGTCTGGAGGAACGTCCGCGTCTCGTCGGAGTAGCCCGCGACGATGACGACCACCTCGTCGCGGTGGTCCTCCATCAGCTTCACCAGCGTGTCGATGGCCTCGCGGCCGAAGTCGGGTCCTGGGCCCTTCTCCTGGGCGCTGAGGGTGTACGCCTCGTCGATGAACAGCACGCCGCCGATCGCCCGTTCGAAGGTCTCGGTGGTCTTGATCGCGGTGCCGCCGACGATCTGCGCGACGAGGTCGGCCCGCGACACTTCGACGAGATGACCGCTGCGCAGCGCTCCGAGCGAGGCCAGGATGCCGCCGTACAGGCGCGCCACGGTCGTCTTGCCGGTGCCGGGGGGACCCGCGAAGATCAGGTGCCGGCTCATCGGCAGCACCGGCATGCCGGCCTGGCCCCGCCGCTCGGCGAGCTTGTTGAGGTTCACCTGGGTGGCGACCTGCTGCTTGACACCGGCAAGGCCGGTCAGTGCCTCGAGTTCCTCCAGCGGGCTGCGCGGCCGGCCGGGCAACGGGCCGGCGACGGCGGCGATCTCCTCCTCGGCGGCCGCGATCGCCGTCGCGGTGCCGTGGGCGTCGGCCGCGCGGTTGCCGCGGCTGGTGAGGTTCTCCACCGACAGCCGTTCGCTGGGCGTGGTCTGCCGCAGCCCTGAACCGCGGTTGTCCGTGCTCTCCAGCCCGACCAGCGCCACGGGTTCGGTGGAGTCGATCCTGACGCCGTCGCCGCCGTTCCCGGTGAGTCGGCAGCCGGTGAGCGTGGCACGGGCACCGGCGGCGAGCAGTACGCCATGGCTGGTGCTCGACCGCACCAGACAGCGCGTCAGCGTCACCTCGCCCCCCGTCTCGACCGTGACACCCTCGGCTGCCGCGTCCACGACCTCGCAGTCGCGGAACGAGCCGATGCCGCCCCCACCGACCGACACGCCCGCGCCCGCCGCGAACGTCACGTGCGCGATGTGCGGCTTGCCGCCGTCGGCGATCCTGATCCCCGCCTGGCCGACGCCCGAGATCTCGCCGCCGTCGACCCGGCCGCGACCGTCCCGGACGACCTCCAGGCCGTGGCCCTTGGCACCGCGGATGTCCAGCCGGCGCAGCAGCGGGTTGGCGCCGCCCCGGACGCTGACCCCCTGGCCGACGACGTCCCGCACCTCCAGCCGGTCGACCTCGGCCGCCGACTCCTCGTCGAGCAGCATGCCGACGTCGGTGCCGCCGCTGACGGTCGTGCGCGTGAAGGTCGGGCTCGCCGCGCCGCCGACCCAGACCCCCGCCGCCTGCGGGTCGCGGATCGCGCACTCCTCGAAGCGGCCGCGGGACTTCGCCGCGACGTGCACGCCGTGGTTGCCGGTCCGCTCGAAGCGGCAGCGGCGTACGACCGGGTCGGTGCCGCCGGTCAGCGTGAGCCCGTAGCCGGCGGTGCCCGAGAACACCGAGTCCTCGATGGTCACCTGCGACTGGCTGCTGACGAAGACCCCGGCCTCGGAGTCCCGGACCGTGGTGCCGGTGACGCGGGTGGTGCTGTTCTCCTCCAGCGCGATACCGGGCTGGTCGGTCAACGAGATCTCGCAGGAGTCGACGGTGCCGCGCCCCTGGCCGTTGACGCACACGCCGTTGCCGCGGGCGTCGCGCAGGACGCAGTTGCGCACGGTGGGATTGGCCCGCTCGCTGATCACCACGGCGGAGGTCGCCAGGTGCTCGATCACGCAGCTCTCGATGACGCTGCTGACGCTCGACGTGTCCACGATCCCGGCGCCCGCCGGGTTGGTCACGCGGCAGCCGCGCATCGCCAGCGAACCCTGCGCCCTGCTGAGGATCGCGGTCCACGACGAACCGACGACCTCGCAGTCGTCGAACTCGGCCTGCCCCCGTGGCACGTCGACGGCCGGCAGTTCCTCGTCGTTCCCCTGGAGGACCAGACCGGTGAGCTTGACCGCCTCGCTCAGCACCCGGACGACGCAGCCGTGCCGGGGCGCGACCTTGACGCTGCCCCGATTCTCCTCGGCCGTGATCGTCACGACGTGCTCGATAACGAGGTTCTCCTCGTAGTGGCCGGGCCGCACCCTGATGATCGCCCCGTTGCGGGCGTCCGCAAGCGCGGCACCGATGGTGCTGTAACAGCCCCGCTCGCCCGCGGCGACCGTCAGCTGCCGACCCGCTACCATCACGTCCCCTTCGTTCACCGGCGTCGAGGCCGTCGTTCCAGGATCGGGCGCACGCCCGCCGTAAGGGCTGGATCGGCCCAGACCTTGCCCGTTCGTACCCTCGATGATGCCCGTCAGATGACACCCTTGCGGATGGCCTGCGCGACCGCGTGGGTACGGTTGCGCAGCCGCTGGCGCGTCATCAGCGCGTGCAGGATGTTCTTGATGGTCCGTTCGGAATACGACAGCTCGTCCGCGACCTCCCGCAGGCTGCAACCGGCGGCGAGCAGCCGCAGCACGTCGACCTCGCGGCTGTCCATGCCGTGGGAGTTCAGCCCCCGGGGCCCGAGCACGTCACGTTGCAGCGCCCTGATCTGGACCAGCAGTTCGCCCTGCATCTCGGCGGGGAACTCGGCACCGCCGCGGCTGACCGTGAGGATGGCCCGGCACAGGCGCTCCGCGCTGATCTCGCCGCGCGGGACGATCGCGGCCAGCCGCAGTTCGGCCGCCGTGAACAGGTCCGCGCCCCAGCGGTCGTTGAGGATCAGCACGAAGCGCGCGTGGGTGCGCCGCGACAGCTTGTGCAGGGTGCCGACGAAGTCGCGGCTGAGCGTGTCGGCCGCGAGCACGGTCACGTCCGCCTCGGCCTCGCGCTGCTTCGACAGCAGCACGAACTCCGGACGGCCGCGCAGCAGCGCTCCGATTCCGGCCGCGGTCAACGGATCGGAGGCGTGCACCGAGACCAGTTTGGGACCTCTCACGGCCGGTTCAGGGCCTTCGATCACTGCTTGTCACCTTTCGGCATCCGTTCGTCCCTGCGTCGTCCGCGCCGACCTGCCGACCTGCTGGCCGATCACGTTCGCGTCGGCGAGGAGCAGCACGGCACGCGCCCGCGGCACGGCGGTCAGCGCCGCCAGTTCCTGGTCGAACGCCGCCGCGGCCCGGTGCCCGATCGCCGTGCTCCACCCGGGCGGACGGGCGCGGAAGGCTGCCGCCGCGACCAGTGCCGCCGGGTCTCCGGAGGGGGCCGGGTGCGGGGGCCGGGCC
>NZ_JAJSYW010000070.1:0-30772 GCF_036815005.1 Streptomyces sp. IBSBF 2435
CGCTGCGGGTGGTCGGGGCGGACGGCGGCGGCGGGCGCGCGCTGGCCGAGCCGGACGGCGGGCAGGTGACATGGGGCCTCGCGGAATTCATCGCGGCCGAGGAGATGGGCCGCTCGCGCGGCTTCTGGTGGGCGCCGGACAGCTCCGCGCTGCTGGCCGCCCGGGTGGACGAGTCGGGGGTGCAGCGGCGCTGGATCTCCGAGCCCGCGCAGCCCGACCGGGCGCCCGCCGAGGTCGCCTATCCGGCGGCGGGCACGGCCAACGCGGAGGTCACCCTCGCGCTGCTCGGCCTCGACGGCAGCCGGCGGGACGTGGCATGGGACCGGGAGCGCTTCCCGTACCTGGCGGCGGTGCACTGGACGGCCGCGGGCCCGCCGGTGCTGCTGGTGCAGGCGCGCGACCAGCGCACCCAGCGGTATCTGACGGTGGACCTCGCGACCGGCGCGACCGGGACCGCCGTCACCGAGGAAGATCGAATTTGGCTGGATCTTTTCCCCGGTGTGCCCGCTCTGCGACCCGACGGGACACTGCTGCGGATCACCGACGTGGACGGCGTCCGGGTGCTGATGGCCGGTGACCGGGTGCTCACCGGCGGCGAGTTGCACGTCCGGGCGGTACTGGACGCCGACGGCGGCGACATCCTGGTCAGCGCCTCGGCGGGACCGGACGCGGCCGACCCGGAGACCGGGCAGATCCACGTCCACCGGGTGACCCCGGACGGCGCGGTCCGGGTCAGCGACGAGCCGGGCGTGCATTTCGCGGTGCGCTCCGGCGAGGTCACCGTCCTGGTCTCCGCGGTGCCCGACCGGCCCGGCTCGGCGGTCCGGGTGCTGCGCTCCGGGCGTACGGCCGCCGTCGTCGCCTCGTACGCCGAGACACCGTCGCTCACCGCCCGGGTGCGCCTCACCGAGGCCGGCAAGCGGCGCATCCCGTGCGCGGTGCTGCTGCCCGCCGGGTATGCCGAGGGCGACGGCCCGCTGCCGGTGCTGATGGACCCTTACGGCGGTCCGCACGGGCAGCGCGTGCTGGCCGCGCACAACCCGCACCTGGTCTCGCAGTGGTTCGCCGACCAGGGCTTCGCGGTGATCGTCGCCGACGGCCGCGGGACACCGGGGCGCTCCCCCGAATGGGAGAAGGGCATCTCCGGCGGGCGGCTGGCCGAGGTGGTCCTCGACGACCAGATCGAGGCGCTGCACGCGCTCGCCGAGGTCCACCCGCTCGACCTCGGCCGGGTCGCCATCCGCGGCTGGTCCTTCGGCGGCACGCTGGCCGCGCTCGCGGTGCTGCGCCGGCCCGACGTCTTCCACGCGGGTGTCGCGGGGGCTCCGCTGACCGACCAGCGGCTGTACGACACGCACTACACCGAGCGGTATCTCGGCGACCCGGAGGAGCAGGCCGCGGCCTACGACCGCAACTCGGTCGTCACCGCCGACGGGATTCCCGGACTCGCCGAGCCGACGCGGCCGTTGATGATCGTGCACGGCTTCGCCGACGACAACGTCCTGGTGGCGAACGCGTTGCGGCTGTCCACGGCGCTGCTTGTGGCCGGCCGCCCGCACGAGGTGTTGCCGCTGTCGGGCGGCATCACGCACATGACCCCGCAGGAGCAGGTGGCGGAGAACCTGCTTCTCCTCCAGGTGGACTTCCTGCGCCGCTCGCTCCGCACCGGGGCGTAGTCCCCGCACCTTCCCCCGGTGGCGGGCCGGTCGCCCAATTCCCCCGCGCCCCCGAGGGGTAGCCACTTCGTGTGGCGTTCACGGTGGCGCCGCGCCGTGGTTGCGCGCGCGGTTCCCCGCACCCCCGCGGGGCTCGGCTCCTCTGCCGCGGAGGGCAGCCGTCAGGGGGCCGGGGGTACCCCCAAGCGAAGCCCAGCGGGCGGAACCGCGCGGCCGGCCGGGACGGCGCAGCCGGCACGCACCCACCGCAAGTGGAACCCCCCAGGCGAAGCCATGGGGCGGAACTGCGCTACCGGGCCCGCCACTCAGCGCGACCGCCCCCGGAGGGAATGGCGTGCGGTGACCAGGAACCGCGGTCCGTATATCGGTCAGACGACAGCTTTGTTGCTCGCGTGTTAACGCAATTCGCCCGGGCAAGTCCGACAAGTCCCCCCCCAGTCGGAGGCTGTCAAGCACGCCTGGACGTCAATCTGCTCAATGTTCGCTCAAGAAGCAGACGATCACGCTTTCTTCCTTCCACGCCCCCTTGACTGGAAGTTGCTTTCATTGCGACAGTCCGGGCAACTCGCGACGCGTCAGCCCGTCGCGCCGTCCCAATCCTGTAGCGGGGGCTATCGCGATGACGAGTTCCACCGAGACCACGGTCTCCGGCACGCCCGGAGAGCCGGATGAGGTCACCGCCGCCCCGCCCGCGGTCGCGGCCGAGCTGGTCGGCCGGTCACCCGGCCAGTTGATGTGGCGTCGCTTCAAACGCGACCGCACGGGGGTCATTTCGGCCTACGTGGTCGCGTTCTTCTTCGTGATCGCGATCTTCGCGCCGCTCATCGCGAAGCTGTACGGCAAGAACCCGTACACGCTGTACGGGCAGAACGAGCCCGGCCTGCTCAACGACTTCGGCTACCCGATCGCGCCCAACGGCGGTATCAGCAGCCGGTTCTGGTTCGGCATCGAGCCGAACCTCGGGCGGGACGTGTTCACCCAGCTGCTCTACGGCATCCGCACCTCGCTGGGCATCGCCGTCGCGGTGACGATCGTGGTGACGGTCACCGCGATCCTGCTGGGCATCTCGGCCGGCTACCTCGGCGGCCGGGTGGACTACTTCATCGGCCGGCTCACCGACCTGCTGATGGCCTTTCCCGCGCAGCTGTTCTTCGTCGCCGTCATGCCGGTGGTCACCGCGATCTTCGTGAGCCCGACCGACGAGACGCCGACGTACCTGCGGGTGGTGGCGCTGATCACGGTGCAGTGGTTCCTGGGCTGGATGGGTCTGTCCCGACTGCTGCGCGGCCAGGTGCTGAGCCTGCGGGAGCGGGAGTTCATCGAGGCGGCCCGGGTCACCGGGGCCTCGTCGTGGCGCATCGTCCGCCGCGAGCTGCTGCCGAACCTCGTCACGCCGATCCTCGTGCAGAGCACGCTGATGCTGCCCAGCTTCGTGACCGCGGAAGCCGGGCTGTCGTTCCTGGGTGTCGGGCTCGTGGAGCCCACGCCGGACTGGGGACGCATGTTCGCCCGCGGCGGTGAGGTCTATCAGAACGACCTCACGTACATGTTCTTCCCCGGGATCGCGATGGTGATCTTCATCGTCGCGTTCAACCTGCTCGGGGACTCGGTCCGGGACGCCTTCGACCCGAAGGCCGCGCGTTAGGGACACCGTTGTGGGGGCGGCGCAGCCCCGCACCGGACCGGCCAGGCAGCTCACAGCATCAACGAACAGGGGTGCAAGAACCGATATGAGACTCTACATGCGTAGAACCCGAGCGACGCTGGTGGCTGTCGCAGCCGGCGCGCTGGTCCTTACCGCGTGCAGCAGTGGCGGGGGCGGCGGTGACAGCACCGGCGAGAACAAGGACGCCAAGGCGAAGCAGAGCAAGAGCGCCCAGCAGCTGGCGGGCCAGATCACCTTCGGTGACGACGCGGCGTCGAAGGGCCCGGCCGAGCCGGTGCCCGGCGCGGTGACCGGCGGCACGATGAACGTCCTGGAGCGGGACAGCTACACCCACCTGGACCCGGCCCAGATATACGTGCAGAACGAGGGCCAGCTGGCGACGCTGATACACCGCGGCCTGACGACGTACAAGCTGGACAACAAGGGCACCTACACGGTGGTCGGCGACCTGGCCACCAACAGCGGTGAGCAGTCGGACGGCGGCAAGACCTGGACGTTCCACCTCAAGGACGGCATCAAGTTCTCCGACGGTACGCCGATCACGTCCAAGGACATCCGCTGGTCGGTGGAGCGGATGTTCGCCCCGTTCGTGACCAACGGCCCGGTCTACCTCCAGCAGTGGCTGGCCAACGTCAGCGGCACCGACTACCGCAAGCTGCTGCCGGACGGCCCGTACAAGGGCAAGCACCTGCCGGACTCGCTGCTGGCCACGCCGGACGCGAAGACCGTCGTCTTCCACTTCGCCAAGCCGCAGACCGACGCCCCCTACCTGTTCGCGATGCCCGGCTACTCGGTGGTCGATTCCGCGAAGGACACCCAGCTCAAGTACGACAAGGCGCCGGTGGCCTCGGGTCCGTACATGATCAAGAGCTTCGACCAGGGCAAGTCGATGTCCCTGGTGAAGAACCCGAACTGGGACCCGAACAGCGACCCGGCCCGGCACCAGTACGTGGACGGCTTCGCGATCACCTTCAACCACCAGTTCGAGGACTCCACCAAGCGGCTGATGTCCGACTCGGGTGAGAACCAGAACTCGGTGAGCTTCTCGAACCCGGTCGACACCGACAACACCCCGACCGTGGTGGGCACGCCGGCGATCTACAAGCGGACGGTGGCCGGTTACCAGCCCTTCGTCGGCCAGATCGACTTCAACATGAAGAAGGTCACCGACCTCAACGTCCGCAAGGCGCTGGCGCTGGCGATCCCGACCAAGCCCGTCTACCAGGCGCTCGGTGCGACCTACGGCGCCGAGTACGCGGGCGGCTACATCAGCCCCGCGCTGGCCGGCTACCAGAAGGCCGACCCGCTGGGCAAGGTCGCCAACCCCAACGGCGACCAGGTCGCGGCCAAGAAGATCCTCACGGACGCGGGCAAGCTGAACACCAAGATCACCTACGCGTACGTCAACAGCACGCAGGGCCAGCAGTATTCGGTGGCCATCGCCGCCGCGCTCAAGGCCGCGGGCTTCGACGTGCAGCGCAAGGAACTGCCGTCCGACACGTACTACGACCTGATCGGCAAGGTCGACAACCCGTACGACATCTACTCGCAGGCGTGGGGCGCCGACTGGCCCAGCGCGCTGACGGTGATCCCGCCGGTCTTCGACGGCCGGACCATCTCCGACCAGGCGCCGAACTACTCGCACGTCAACGACCCGCACATCAACAGCGAGATCGACCGGATCTCGGCGATCACCGACCCGCAGCAGGCGCAGCAGGCCTGGTTCGCGCTGAACACCTACATCCTCACCAAGGTGATCCCCGCCGTGCCGACCGTCTACTACAAGCAGCTCCAGCTGTTCGGTTCCAAGGTCGGCGGTGCCGTCTACAACAACATGTTCTCCGGCATCGACGCGACCAAGCTCTACCTCAAGAAGTAACCACCCCGCGCACAGTCCCCGTGGGGCCGGACACCGTCCGGCCCCACGGGGGCGCCGCCCGGTCCGCCACCGCCGCCGTCCTCAGAGAGCTGCGACCGCCATGCTTCGATTCCTCGTCCGCCGGACGCTCGGCGCTGTGGTCATCCTGCTGTTCATCAGCGCCTTCACCTTCTTCCTGTTCTTCGCGATCCCCCACGATCCGGCGCTGTTGTCCTGCGGAAAGAACTGCACGCCCGACAACCTGCGGATCATCCACCACAATCTGGGCCTCGACCACCCGGTGCCGGTGCAGTACTACAACTTCATGACGCGGATCTTCACCGGTCACCGCTTCAGCACCGGCAACTGCCCCGCGCCCTGCTTCGGCTACTCCTTCGCCAACAGCGAGCCGGTCTGGCCGACCCTGATGGACCGGCTGCCCACCACACTGTCGCTGGCCGTCGGCGGTATGGCCGTCTTCCTGCTGATCGGCCTCGGTACCGGCATGCTCGCCGCCTGGAAGCGCGGCACCTTCGTCGACAAGGCGTTCAGCTCCGCGTCGCTGGTGCTCAGCTCGATGCAGATCTACTTCGTCGGCCCGATCGTGCTGGCCCTGCTGGTCTACAACAACCACATCCTGGACCAGCCCAAGTACGTGCCGTTCACCGACAATCCGGTGGCCTGGTTCAATGGCCTGCTGATCCCCTGGTGCGTGCTGTCGATCATCTTCACCGCGAACTACACCCGCATGGCGCGCTCCACGATGATCGAGCAGCTCCAGGAGGAGCACGTGCGGACCGCCGTGGCGAAGGGCATGTCCAGCCGCTACGTGTTCTTCCGCTACGCCTGGCGCGGCTCGCTGATCCCGATCGTCACCATCCTCGGCATCGACCTCGGGTCGCTGCTCGGCGGCGCGATGATCACCGAGTGGACGTTCCAGCTCACCGGGCTCGGGCGGCTCGCGCTCGACTCGGTGAACAAGACGGACCTGCCCATGCTGATGGGCGTGATGCT
This sequence comes from Streptomyces sp. IBSBF 2435, assembly GCF_036815005.1. Lineage (NCBI taxonomy): Bacteria > Bacillati > Actinomycetota > Actinomycetes > Kitasatosporales > Streptomycetaceae > Streptomyces > Streptomyces sp. IBSBF 2435. The sequence goes on from NZ_JAJSYW010000070.1 coordinate 6,215, forward strand.
GTTCAGCGCCGCCCTGATCGTCCTGTTCAACATCATCGTGGACGCCGCCTACGCGTTCATCGACCCGCGCGTGCGGCTGTCCTAGGAGACCGTCAGTGACCACCATGACCAAACCGGAGGAAGATGCCGCCCCGGCCGCGTCCGACGCTTTTCTGTCGGTCCGCGACCTGTACGTGCGGTTCTCGACCGAGGACGGCGTCGTCAAGGCCGTCGACGGGCTGTCGTTCGACCTGGAGCGCGGTCAGACGCTGGGCATCGTCGGCGAGTCGGGCTCCGGCAAGTCGGTGACCAACCTGACCGTGCTGGGCCTGCACAACCCCAGGACCACCGAGGTCGCCGGCGAGATCGTGCTGGACGGCCAGGAGCTGACCGGGGCGAGCAACCGCACCCTTGAGCGGCTGCGCGGCGACAAGATGGCGATGATCTTCCAGGACTCGCTGACCGCCCTGTCGCCGTACTACACGATCGGGCGGCAGATCGCCGAGCCGTACATCAAGCACAAGGGCGCCAGCAAGCGGGAGGGCCGCGAGCGGGCCATCGAGATGCTGGAGAAGGTCGGCATCCCGCAGCCCAGGATGCGGGTGGACGACTACCCGCACCAGTTCTCCGGCGGTATGCGGCAGCGGGCGATGATCGCCATGTCGCTGGTGTGCAACCCCGACCTGCTGATCGCCGACGAGCCGACGACCGCGCTCGACGTGACCGTGCAGGCGCAGATCCTGGACCTGCTCAAGGACCTCCAGCAGGAGTTCGGCTCGGCGATCATCCTGATCACCCACGACCTGGGCGTGGTGTCCAAGGTCGCCGACGACCTGCTGGTGATGTACGCGGGGCGGGCCGTGGAGCGCGGTTCGGTCCGTGAGCTGATCAGCGAGCCGCAGCACCCTTACACCTGGGGGCTGCTGGGGTCGATGCCGCGGCTGCTGTCGGACGTGTCGGAGCCGCTGAACCCGATCCCGGGGGCGCCGCCGAGCCTGCTGTCCCCGCCGCCCGGCTGCGCCTTCCACCCGCGCTGCGGCTTCACCGACCTGGTGGGTGGCGCCCGGTGTTCGGTCGAGCGGCCGGAGCTGCCGCTCGGGCGCGGCTCCGCGTGCCATCTCACGGACGACCAGAAGCGGTCCGTGTTCATCGAGACGATTCAGCCGCGGCTCGGCTGACCGGTCACTGGGGCAGGCATCACATGAGCAACGACATCTCACTGTCCAAGGCGCCGGCCGGGGCCGCCGCCGCGGAACAGCCCGGCGAAACCCTGCTGCAGGTCAGCGGGCTCACCAAGTACTTCCCCGTCATGGGCGGCTTCCCGATCAAACGCCAGGTCGGCGCGGTGCAGGCGGTGGACGGCATCGACCTGGCCGTGCACGCGGGCGAGAGCTTCGGCCTGGTCGGCGAGTCCGGCTGCGGCAAGTCCACCACCGGGCGGCTGATCACCCGGCTGCTGGAGCCCACCTCGGGCAGCATCAGCTACCGGGGCCGGGACATCACGCACGCCACCCGCAAGGAGCTGGCGCCGGTCAGGTCCGAGATACAGATGATCTTCCAGGACCCGTACTCGTCGCTGAACCCGCGGCAGACGGTGGGGACGATCGTCGGCGGCCCGATGGAGATCAACGGCATCAACCCGCCGGGCGGCCGGGACAAGCGGGTCCGCGAGCTGCTGGAGACCGTCGGGCTCAACCCGGAGCACTTCAACCGCTTCCCGCACGAGTTCTCCGGCGGCCAGCGGCAGCGCATCGGGGTGGCCAGGGCGCTGGCGCTGGAGCCCAAGCTGATCGTGGCCGACGAGCCGGTCTCCGCGCTCGACGTGTCGATCCAGGCCCAGGTGGTCAACCTGCTGCAGAAGGTGCAGCGGGAGCTGGGCATCGCGTTCCTGTTCATCGCGCACGACCTGGCGATCGTCCGGCACTTCTCCGAGCGGGTCGCGGTGATGTACCTGGGCAAGATCATGGAGGTCGGCGACCGCGACTCGATCTACCAGCGCCCGCGCCACCCGTACACCCACGCGCTGCTGTCGGCGGTGCCGGAGGTGGAGCTGGAGGAGGGGCAGCAGGAGCGGGAGCGGATCCGGCTGGCCGGTGACGTGCCCTCGCCGATCAACCCGCCGTCGGGCTGCCGCTTCCGCACCCGCTGCTGGAAGGCCCAGGACAAGTGCGCGGAGCAGGAGCCGCCGCTGGTCCAGCTGGGCGGCGCCGCCGACGGGCATCTGACCGCCTGCCACTTCCCCGAGGAGCCGACGATCGCCGCGCGCGGCGAGGACATCGTGATGGACCCGGCACTCGCCGCGTTGGAGGACGCCTCCGACCGTCCGGAGTGAGCCGCCGTACGGACCGCGCCGAACGGCCCCGGCGCGGTCCGTACGGCTCGTGCGCGGCGCACCGGCACGGCCGCGGGCCGGCTCACTTCCCGCGCGGTACGACCTGCCGCTCCTCCGCGAAGTGGCACGCCGAGTCGTGCTCGGCGGGACCCGCGGTGCCGCGGAAGACCTCGGGCACCGCGAGCAGCGGCTCCTCGACCACGCAGCGCTCCTGCGCCTTCCAGCAGCGGGTGCGGAAGCGGCAGCCGGACGGCGGATCGGCCGGCGAGGGCACGTCCCCCACCAGGATGATCCGCTCCCGGTACTCGCGCGCCTCGGGGTCGGGCACCGGCACCGCCGACAGCAGCGCCTGGGTGTACGGGTGGGTGGGGTGGGAGTAGATCTCCTCGTCGGCGCCGATCTCCACGATCTTGCCCAGGTACATCACCCCGATCCGGTCGGAGATGTGCCGGACGATCGACAGGTCGTGTGCGATGAACATGTAGGACAGGTTGAACTCGTCCTGCAGCTTCTCCATCAGGTTGACCACCTGGGCCTGCACCGACACGTCGAGCGCCGAGACCGGCTCGTCGGCCACGATGATCTCGGGCCGCAGCGCCAGGCCCCGGGCGATGCCGATGCGCTGGCGCTGGCCGCCGGAGAACTGGTGCGGATAGCGGTTGATGTACTCCGGGTTCAGGCCGACCACGTCCAGCAGGTCCCGCACCCGCTTGCGGCGGTCGCCCTTGGGCGCCACCTCGGGGTGGATCTCGTACGGCTCCCCGATGATGTCGCCGACCGTCATCCGCGGGTTGAGCGAGGTGTACGGGTCCTGGAAGACCATCTGGATGTTGCGCCGGACGGTTTTCAGCGCCTTGCCGGACAGCCTGGTGATGTCCTCTCCCCGGTAGCGGATCTCCCCCGCGGTCGGCTGCTCCAGGTTCATCAGCAGCTTGGCGACGGTGGACTTGCCGCAGCCGGACTCGCCGACGATGCCCAGCGTCTCGCCGGGGAAGAGGTCGAAGGACACCCCGTCGACCGCCTGGACCGCGCCGACCTGCCGCTTGAAGACGATGCCCTGGGTCAGCGGGAAGTGCTTGACCAGGTTGCGCACTTCGAGGATCGGCTCGCGCTCGGCGGGAGTGCGATCGGGCGGCTCAGGCCTTGTCGGCTGCGACGCTGTCGTCACCGAGGGTCTCCTTCCAGAAGTGGCAGGCGCTGGCCCGGTCCTGGCTGACCCGGTAGAGCGGCGGCACGTCGGTGCGGCAGATGTCCCGCGCCCGCGGGCAGCGCGGGTTGAAGGCGCAGCCCGGCGGGATGTGCAGCAGGTTCGGCGGCAGGCCCTTGATCGCGTACAGCTCCCGGCCCTTCTGGTCCAGCCGCGGGATCGAGTCGAGCAGGCCCTTGGTGTACGGGTGGGCGGGCGCCCGGTAGATGTCGTGGACCGGCGAGGTCTCCACGATCCGACCGGCGTACATCACCGCGATCTTGTCGGCGACGTCGGCGACCACCCCGAGGTCGTGGGTGATCAGGATCAGGCCCATGTTGTACTCGCGCTGGAGCTCCGCGAGCAGGTCCATCACCTGGGCCTGCACGGTGACGTCGAGCGCGGTGGTCGGCTCGTCGGCGATGATCAGCTCGGGTTCCAGCGCCATCGCCATGGCGATCATCACCCGCTGCCGCATACCGCCGGAGAACTGGTGCGGGTAGCTCCTGACGCGCTCCTTGGCGGCCGGGATGCGGACCCGCTCCATCAGCTCGATCGCCTTGGCGCGGGCCTGCTTGCGGGACATTCCGCGGTGCACGGTGAACATCTCGCCCAGCTGCTCCCCCACGTCGAGTACCGGGTTGAGCGAGGACAGCGCGTCCTGGAAGATCATCGCCATCCTGGCGCCGCGCACCTTGCGGCGCTCCTCGGTGCCCAGCGTGAGCAGGTCGCGGCCCTGGAAGAGGATCTTCCCCTGGGTGACGAAACCCGGCGGGGAGTCCAGGATGCCCATGATCGCCTGGGCGGTGACCGACTTGCCGGAGCCCGACTCGCCGAGCACCGCCAGCGTCTCGCCGGCGTCGACCGCGTATTCCACGCCGTTGACGGCCCTGGCGGTGCCTTCCCTGGTGCGGAATTCCACGTGCAGATCACGTACGTCGAGCAGCGGGCCGATGCCCGTACCGCCGTTCTCCGTGCTCGGCTCGACACTTGTGGCCATATCGGCGGGCTCCTCAGCGCAGCTTGGGGTCGAGGGCGTCGCGCACCGCGTCGCCGAGCATGATGAACGCCAGGACGGTCAGGCTCAGCGCGCCGGCCGGCCACAGCAGCATGTGCGGGGCGTTGCGGATCTGGCTGGACGCGTCGGAGATGTCGATCCCCCAGGAGACGGTCGGCGGTTTGAGGCCGACACCGAGGTAGGACAGCGTGGCTTCGAGGGCGATGTACGTGCCCAGCGCGATGGTGCCGACCACGATCACCGGGGCGACCGCGTTGGGCGCGATGTGCCGCAGCAGCATCCGGGAGTTGCCGGCGCCCAGGGCTCGGGCGGCCTGGACGTAGTCGTTCTCCCGGGCGGTGATGACCGAGCCGCGGGCGATACGGGCGATCTGCGGCCAGCCGAGCAGCACCATGAAGCCGACCACCGGCCACACCGTGCTGTTGGTGACCACCGACAGGAACACCAGGCCGCCGAGCACCACGGGGATGCCGAAGAAGACATCGCTGATCCGGGACAGGATCGAGTCCCACCAGCCGCCGAAGAAGCCGGCCAGGCCGCCGAGCACGCTGCCGAGCAGCACCACGCCCGCGGTCGCGCACACGCCCACGGTGACCGAGGCGCGGGCTCCGTAGACCACCCGGGTGTAGACGTCGCGGCCCTGCGTGTCGAAGCCGAACGGGTGGCCGGGCGCCGGCCCTGCCTGCGCTTTGAGCAGGTTGGCCTGCAGCGGGTCCTGGGTGGCGATGGTGCCGGGCCACAGCGAGATGAAGACCAGGAAGAGGATGATCAGCACCGAGATGATGAAGATCGGGTTGCGCCTCAGGTCGCGCCAGGCGTCCGACCACAGGCTGCGCGGCTTGCCCGTCGGGCCGCCCGCGTCCTGGCCCTGTCCCGGCTCGCGCTCCAGGGCCGCCGCGTCGGAGGCCGCCAGGTCCATGCCGCCGCCGTAGCCGCCGCCGGGCGCGATGGGCCCCTGCTCGGGGTCCAGCGGATTGCTGTCAGGCATAACGGATCCTCGGGTCCAGGACCGCGTAGAGCAGGTCGACCAGCAGGTTCGCGATCAGGAACACCAGCACCAGGATGGTGACGAAGCCGACCACGGTCGGCGCGTTGTTGCGCAGGATGCCCTGGTAGAGCTGGTAGCCGACGCCGTGGATGTTGAAGATCCGCTCGGTGACGATCGCGCCGCCCATGAGGAAGCCGATGTCAGTGCCGATGAAGGTCACCACCGGGATCAGCGAATTGCGCAGCAGGTGCCTGACGATGATCCGGCGCCGCGGCAGGCCCTTGGCGACGGCGGTGCGCAGGTAGTCGGCGCGGGTGTTCTCGGCGATCGAGGTGCGGGTCAGCCGGGTGACGTAGGCCAGCGACACCAGGGCGAGCACGAGGCCGGGCAGGATCAGCTCGTTGAAGGGCGCGTCCGGCGACACCGAGGGGCTGGTCCATTTGAGCTGGACGCCGAAGAGGTACTGGAGCACGTAGCCGGTGACGAAGGTCGGCACCGAGATCACGATCAGGGTGAGCAGCAGCACCCCGGTGTCGACCGGCTTGCCGCGCTTCATGCCGGTGAGCACGCCCAGGGTGATGCCGATGATGATCTCGAAGAGGATCGCCACGATGGTCAGCCGGATGGTGACAGGGAAGGCGCTGCCCATCAGGCTGGTGACCGACTGCCCGTTGAAGGCGGTGCCGAAGTCGCCGGTGAAGATGTTCTTCATGTAGATCAGGTACTGCTTCCACAACGGGTCGTCGAGGTGCAGGTCGTGCCGGATCTGGGCGGCGGTGGCCGGGTCGGGCGCACGGTCGCCGAAGAGCGCGGCGACCGGGTCGCCGAGCGCGTAGACCATGAAGAAGATCAGGAACGTGCTGCCGATGAACACCGGGATCATCTGGAGCAGCCGCCGGATCACATAGCGTCCCATGCGGAGCCTTCCGGGGAGTTCCGGGGAATGTGGGGGCCGGGGGCCGCCGCTGCCGGTGCGATGTCCGGTGCGGCGGCTCCCGGCCGCGGTGTCACTTGACCTTGATCTCGTTGTAGACGGGCACGCTGAACGGGTTCAGGGCGACATTCGAGAGGTTGGCCGAGTAGCCGGCACTGCCGTTCTGGTACCACAGCGGGATCGCGGGCATGTCGGTGACCAGCTGCTTCTCCGCGTCCTGGAACTTGCTGACGGAGTCGGCGGTGGAGGAGGCGGCGTTCGCCTGGTTGACCAGCTTGTCGAAGTTGGCGTTGCTGTAGTGCGAGTCGTTCGAGGAGGCACCGGTGAAGTACTGCGGCTGCAGGAAGTCCTGGATCAGCGGGTAGTCCATCTGCCAGCCGGCCCGGAAGGGGTCGTTCATCTGCTTGCTGGTGATCCGGTTGCGGAAGTCGGCGAAGGTGCCGACGGGGGCGCCGACGCAGGCCTTGTTGTTGCCCAGCGCGTTGTTGATGCTGTTGCAGACCGCGTCGACCCAGGTCTTGTGGGAGCCGGTGTCCGCGTTGTACGAGATGGTGATCCTGCCGCCGGGCAGGCCGCCGCCCTCGGCGACCAGCTGCTTGGCCTTGGCCGCGTTGTAGGTGCACTCGGCACCGCACAGCCCGGCCTTGTAGCCGCCCGCGCTGCCGAGCACCGGGGAGGTCCAGTCGGTGGCCGGGGTGCGGGTCTGCTGGAAGATCGTGTCGGTGATCTGCTTGCGGTCGATCGCCATCGACAGGCCCTGCCGGACCTTCGCGGAGTTCGCCGACGACCAGCGCGAGCTGTACAGCGGGAAGGCGATGGTCTGGATGATGCCGGCCGGCACGTTGATGTAGCGGTCGCCCAGGTCGCTCTTGACGTTCCGCAGCTGCGCGACCGGGATGTCGTCGACCAGGTCGATGTTGCCGGCCTGGAGGTCGGTGTACGCGGTGTTGTTGTCGGTGTAGACCCGCAGCTCCACCCCGCCGTTCCGGGCCGGGTCGGGACCCTTGTAGCCGTCCCACTTCTTCAGCTCCATCTTGGAGCCCTTGGTGTACGACGAGATCGCGTACGGGCCGTTGCCGACCGGCTTGGCCAGCCACGCCGTGCGGTTGCTGAAGAACGCCTTCGGCAGCGGGTAGAAGGCCGCGTAGCCCAGTGTGTCGGGGAAGAGCGCGAACTTCTGGTTCAGCCTGACCTTGAACTCGGTGTCGGAGACCTTCGTCAGACCGGACAGCGTGGTGGCGGTGGACTTGGCGCCGTTGGTGTCCGGGTGGACCTTGTCGTAACCGTCGATGTACTGGAAGAAACTCGCGTTGAGCTGGGCGTTCTTCAGCAGCGTGTCGTAGTTCCAGGCGTTGATGAAGGAGTCCGCGTTGACCGGCTCGCCGTTGCTGAACGTCCAGCCGCTCTTGAGCTTGATGTCGAAGTTCTGCGAGTCCGAGGTCGTGATCGAGTCGGCGATCATGTTCTCGGCCTTGGCGGTCTTCGGGTTGTACTGCTTCAGGCCGCGGAAGATCATGTCCAGCACCTTGCCGCCCTGCACCTCTGTGGTGTTGGCCGGCTCCAGCGGGTTCTGCGGGTCGCCCCAGGAGGCCCGTACGATGCCGCCGCCGCTGCCGCCCGTCGAGCTGCCGCTACCACCGCTGTCACTGCTGCCGCCGCAGGCGGCGGCCGTCAGGGCGACGGCTGTCACGCCGACGGCCCACTTCACGCGCGTGGCTCCGCGCATCGCGTGCCTCCTCATGGGTCACAAATGACACTTCGTTACCCATGACACAGCAATTGCGGCAAAGCCGCACTTCTACTCCTGCGTGTCGCGTACCCAATGCGTTGGCCAGAGCGCGACACGACGTCAGAAGGGGCGCCCCCCGGCGGGGGCGCCCCTTCTGACGTCGTTGCGGCGGGACCGGATCAGGCCGCGCCCACCACGTCCTTCTCCTCGGCGAAGTGGCACGCGGACTCGTGCGCCGCCGGAGTGTCGGCGTTCACGAAGCGGGTCGGGATCGCCAGCAGCGGCTCCTCCGTCGCGCACCGCTCCTGCGCCTTCCAGCAGCGGGTGCGGAAACGGCACCCGGACGGCGGGTTCGCCGGCGAGGGCACGTCGCCCGACAGGATGATGCGCTCCCGGTGGTCGCGCGCCTGGGGGTCGGGCACCGGCACCGCGGACAGCAGCGCCTGGGTGTACGGGTGGGTGGGGTGCTCGTAGATCTCGGCGTCGGTGCCGATCTCGGCCATCTTGCCCAGGTACATCACGCCGACCCGGTCGGAGATGTGCCGGACGATCGACAGGTCGTGCGCGATGAAGATGTAGGACAGGTTGAACTCGTCCTGGAGCTTCTCCATCAGGTTGATGACCTGCGCCTGCACCGACACGTCGAGCGCGGAGACCGGCTCGTCGCAGATGATGATCTCCGGGTTGAGCGCGAGGCCGCGGGCGATGCCGATGCGCTGGCGCTGGCCGCCGGAGAACTGGTGCGGATAGCGGTTGATGTACTCCGGGTTCAGACCGACGACGTCGAGCAGCGCCTCGACCCGCTTGCGGCGGTCGCCCTTGGGCGCCACCTCGGGGTGGATGTCGAAGGGCTCCCCGATGATGTCGCCGACCGTCATCCGCGGGTTCAGCGAGGTGTACGGGTCCTGGAACACCATCTGGATGTTGCGCCGGACCGCCTTCAAGGCGCGCCCGGACAGCTTGGTGATGTCCTGGCCCTTGTAGAAGACCTCGCCCGCGGTGACCTGCTCCAGGTTCATCAGCAGCTTGGCGACGGTGGACTTGCCGCAGCCCGACTCGCCCACGATGCCCAGCGTCTCGCCGGCGTAGAGCTCGAAGGAGATGCCGTCCACGGCCTTGACCGCGCCGACCTGCCGCTTGAAGACGATGCCCTGGGTCAGCGGGAAGTGCTTGACCAGGTTGCGCACCTGGAGGATCGGCTCACGGTCGGCGAGCACGGCCGCGGCGGACTCGGCCACCAGCATCTCGGGCGCGGTGACCTCGCCGGCGACGGTCTCCGCCGCCGCCGAGGACTCGGGGTCCTTGGAGAGGGTGGGCTCACTCACCGAGAGTCTCCTTCCAGAAGTGGCAGGCGCTGCCGCGCGCGGGGCCGACCGGGTGCAGCGGGGGCACGTCGGTACGGCAGATGTCCTGCGCCATCGGGCAGCGCGGGTTGAACGCGCAGCCCGGCGGGATACGCGTCAGGTTGGGCGGCAGGCCCTTGATCGCGTACAGCTCCTGGCCCTTCTGGTCCAGCCGCGGAATCGACTGGAGCAGGCCCTTGGTGTACGGGTGGGCGGGCTTGGCGTAGATGTCGTGGACGGGGGCGTCCTCGACGATCCGGCCGGCGTACATCACCGCGATCTTGTCGGCGACGTCGGCGACCACGCCCAGGTCGTGGGTGATCAGGATCAGGCCCATGTTGTACTCGCGCTGGAGCTCCGCGAGCAGGTCCATGACCTGCGCCTGGACCGTCACGTCGAGGGCCGTGGTCGGCTCGTCGGCGATGATCAGGTCGGGTTCGAGGGCCAGCGCCATGGCGATCATGATGCGCTGGCGCATACCGCCGGAGAACTGGTGCGGGTAGTCGCCCACCCGCTCCCTGGCGGCCGGGATGCGCACCCGGTCCATCAGCTCGATGGACTTGGCCTTGGCGTCCTTGCGGGACAGGCCCTGGTGCACCCGGTACATCTCGCCGAGCTGGTAGCCCACGCTCAGCACCGGGTTGAGCGAGGACAGCGCGTCCTGGAAGATCATCGCGATCTTCCGGCCGCGGATCTTCCGCCGTTCCTCGCCGGACATCTTGAGCATGTCGCGGCCCTGGAAGAGGATCTCGCCCTTGGGAATCCGGGCCGGCGGCATGTCGAGGATGCCCATGACCGCCTGCGCGGACACCGACTTGCCCGAGCCGGACTCGCCGAGCACCGCCAGCGTCTCGCCGGCGCTCACCGAGTAGTTGACACCGTTCACGGCCTTGGCGACGCCGTCGCGGGTGTGGAATTCCACGTGCAGGTCGCGTACTTCCAGCAGCGGCGCCAGCTTCGCGTCGGGTGCGGGAACGTCCGATATATCGTCGATGACAGTCAACGTACGCCCTCCTAGCGCAGCTTGGGGTCGAGGGCGTCGCGGACCGCGTCGCCGAGCAGGATGAACGCCAGGACCGTCACGCTCAGCGCGCCCGCGGGCCACAGCAGCATGTGCGGGGCGTTGCGGATCTGTTCCGCGGCCGAGGAGATGTCGATACCCCACGAGACGGCCGGCGGCTTGAGGCCGACGCCGAGGAAGGACAGTGTCGCTTCCAGCGAAATGAAGGTGCCCAGCGCGATGGTGGACCATACGATGACCGGAGCCAGCGCGTTCGGCGCGATGTGCCGCAGCAGCAGCCTGCTGTGGCCCGCGCCGAGTGCCTTGGCGGCCAGCACGTAGTCCTGTTCCTTCGCGGTGATCACCGCGCCGCGGGCGATACGGGCCAGCTGCGGCCAGCCCAGCAGGATGATGAAGGTCGACACGGTGGTCACCGAACCGCCCTTGACCGCGGAGAGGAAGACCACACCGCCGAGCAGGATCGGGATGCCGAAGAAGATGTCGCTGATCCGGGAGAGGATCGCGTCCAGCCAGCCGCCGAAGTAGCCGGCCAGGCCGCCGAGCAGCGCGCCGAGCACGGCCACACCCAGCGTCGAGAAGATGCCGACCTCGACCGAGGCGCGGGCACCGTAGACGGTACGGGTGTAGACGTCGCAGCCCTGCTGGTCGAAACCGAACCAGTGGCCGGCGCTGGGGCCGTTCTGCGAGTCGATCAGGTTGCACTGCAGCGGGTCGCGGCTGGCGATCAGGCCCGGCCAGATCGATATGACGATCAGGAACAGGATGACCAGGGCCGATATGTAGAAGACCGGCTTGCGGCGCAGGTCGTACCAGGCGTCGGTCCACAGGCTGCGAGGCTTGTCGCGCTTCTCCGGGTCGCCGAGCAGCGCGGCCGGTCCGCCGGTGGCGGCGACGGCGCTGTCGAGGATCACGGAGTCGGTGTTCTCAGGCATACCGGATCCTCGGGTCCAGGACCGCGTAGAGCAGGTCGACGAGCAGGTTGGCGGCCAGGAAGATGATCACCAGGATCGTCACGAAGCCGACGACGGTCGGCGGGTTGTTGCGCACGATGCCCTGGTAGATCTGGTAACCCACGCCGTGGATGTTGAAGATCCGCTCGGTCACCAGCGCACCGGCCATCAGGTTGCCGATGTCGGTGCCGAGGAAGGTCACCACGGGTATCAGCGAGTTGCGCAGCATGTGCACGGTGATCACCCGGCGCCGCGGCAGGCCCTTGGCCACCGCCGTGCGCAGGTAGTCGGCGCGCGAGTTCTCGGCGACCGAGGTGCGGGTCAGCCGGGCCACGTACGCCAGGGAGACACCCGCGAGCACGAGGCCGGGGACGATCAGGTCCTTGAAGGGCGCGCCCTCGCCGACCGAAGGATGGACCACACCCCACCTGACACCCAGGAGGTACTGGAGCACGAAGCCGGTGACGAAGGTCGGGATCGAGACCACGAGCAGCGTCATCGCCAGTACACCGGTGTCCAGGAACCGCCCGCGCCGCAGACCGGCGAACAGGCCGAGCGCGACACCGACGACCGCCTCGATGACGAAGGCCATGACGGTCAGCCGCAGCGTCACGGGGAACGCCGAGCCCAGCAGGTCGGTCACCGGCTGGCCGTTGGCCGCCGTGCCGAAGTTGCCGGTGAAGATGTGCCCCATGTAGATCGCGTACTGCTGCCACAGCGGATCGTTCAGATGCAGGTCGTGTCTGATCTGGGCCGCGGTTGCGGGGTCCGGCGTACGGTCTCCGAACATGGCGGCAACGGGATCACCGAGCCCGTAGACCATGACGAAGATCAACATAGTGGTTCCGATGAAGACCGGAACCATCTGGAGCAGTCGCCTGATGACGTAGCGCCCCATCTGCCCTCCAGGGATCGGGCAGACGTCGGCCGGGGCTTTTGGCCCCGGCCGACATCCACACCGCGAGCGGTTGTTTGTCAGTTCCCCCGCAAACGCGTCCGGACTTCTCCCCTGTCGGGCGCGCCTACTGCAGGTGGTGCTGGTTCAGGGTCAGTTGACCGTGATCTCGGTGAAGACGGGAACACTGAACGCGTTCTCGGTCACGTGCGAGACCTTGGACGACCAACCGGCCTGGCCGTTCTGGTACCAGAGCGGAACGACCGGCATGTCCTTGAAGACCTGAGCCTCTGCCTGCTGGTACAGCGAGGTCGCCTTGGCGGTGTCGGCTTCGCCGTTCGCCTGCTTGATCAGCGAGTCGACCGTCTTGTTGCTGTACTTCGAGTCGTTCGAGCTGCCGCCGGTCGCGTACAGCGGCGTCAGGAAGTTGTCGATCAGCGGGTAGTCCATCTGCCAGCCGGAACGGAACGGCTGGGTCATCTGGCCCTTGGTGATCTGGTTGCGGAAGTCCGCGAAGGTGCCGGTGGGGGCGCCGACGCAGGCCTTGTTGTTGCCCAGCGCCTGGTTGATGCTGTTGCAGACCGCGTCGACCCAGACCTTGTGGTCGGCGTCGGCGTTGTAACCGATCTTCATCTGGCCGCCGGGCAGGCCGCCGCCCTCCTGGATGAGCTGCTTCGCCTTGGCCGGGTCGTACTTGACCGCGTCACCGGCGAGGGTGCTGCTGTAGCCGCCCGCCGCGCCCAGCACCGGGGAGGTGAGGTCGGAGGCCGGGGTACGGGTGCCGCTGAAGATCTTGTCGGTGATCGTCTTGCGGTCGATCGCCATCGAGATGCCCAGACGGACCTTCTCCATGCCCGGCTTGTTCCACGCCGCCTCGTACATGGGGAACGAGAACGTCTGGATGATGCCGGCCGGCTGGTTCAGGTAGCGGCCGTCCAGGTCCGACTTGACGTGCGAGAGGTCCGCGGACGGGATGTTGTCCAGGACGTCGAGGTTGCCGGACTGCAGGTCCGCGTACGCCGTGTCGGCGCTGGTGTAGACCTTGAGCAGGACACCCTTGTTCTTCGGCTTGTTCGGACCCGTGTAGTTCGGGTTCGGAACGAGCTTCATGCTCGCGCCCTTGGTGTAGGACTCGACCATGTACGGGCCGTCGCCGACCGGCTTGTTCAGGTAGGCCGCGTGGTTGGAGAAGAACGTCTTGGGCAGCGGCGCGAAGGCCTTGTAGCCCAGGCGGTCCGGCCACGTCGAGAACTTCTGGGTCAGCTTGACCGTGAAGGTGTGGTCGTCCACGACCTTCAGACCGGACATGGTCTGCGCGGTCGGCTTGGCGCCCGGGTCGTCCGACGGGTGGACGGCCGCGTAGCCGTCGATGTCGGCGAAGAAGTACGCGTTCAGCTGCTTGTTGGTGACCAGCGCACCGTAGTTCCAGGCGTCCACGAAGGAGCCGGAGGTGACCGGGGTACCGTCCGAGAACTTCAGGTCCGGCTTGATCTTGATGGTGAAGTTCTGCTGGTCGGTCGTGGTGATCGAGTCAGCAGCCTCAAGGTTGGCCTTGCCGGAGGCGTCGTACTCCTTGAGGTTCATGAAGATCATGTCAAGGACCTTGCCGCCCTGCACCTCATTGGTGTTGGCAGGCTCGAGCGGGTTCTGGGGGTCGCCCCACCACGCTCTGACGATCCCGTCGCTTGATCCGCTGCTGGCCTTGCCCTTGTCCTTGTCCGAGTCGTCGCTCGAACTGCAGGCGGTCGCTGCGAGAGCGATGACGGCCGCACCTACGACCCACTTGGCGCTCTTGGCACCGCGCATGGGTTTGCCTCCTCAGGAGTCACTGTCGATACGTGAAAGGAAGGCCGGACGCTCACTGACACCCCTGACAGCGACTACGGCCTTCCTGTGCTCGTGAGTCGGCGCTCCCCATCAGCGCGTGACCCATTGACCCGAGCTCAACTTCGTCCCACTATCGGGCACGTTTGAAGTCGGATCGACACAGGGTTGGTCTCGCTTTGGTCACATCAACGGTGAGCACGTTCCAGAATCCGGACATTATGGAACGTAGACAGACACCGGCTAAATGGGCAGTGTGACCTATCTAACGGTGATTGATGTCCGGAAAGCGGACGCCATGAGGCCGCGCAAGAGGGGTCCAGGGAAGCCTGGACCCCTCACCGTCTCCTTGGTGGTTCAGTGAGCGTCAGCGCTTGGCACGGGATGCCGCGCGGCCCCGCTCCTTCTGGTCGAGGACCACCTTACGGATCCTGACCGTCTCCGGTGTCACTTCGATGCATTCATCGTCCCTGCAGAATTCCAAGGACTGTTCAAGAGAGAGCATCCGCGGCGGCACCAGGGACTCGGTGACGTCGGCGTTCGACGACCGCATATTCGTGAGCTTCTTCTCCTTGGTGATGTTCACGTCCATGTCGTCGGCACGGGAGTTCTCACCGACGATCATGCCCTCGTAGACCTCGGTGGTCGGCGAGACGAACAGCACCCCGCGCTCCTGCAGATTGGTCATCGCGAACGCGGTCACCACGCCGGCCCGGTCGGCGACCAGCGAGCCGTTGTTACGGGTGCGCAGCTCGCCGAACCACGGCTCGTGGCCCTCGAAGATCGAGTGCGCGATACCCGTACCGCGGGTCTGGGTCAGGAACTCGGTGCGGAAGCCGATCAGGCCGCGGGACGGCACGATCCACTCCATCCGGATCCAGCCGGACCCGTGGTTGGTCATCGTCTCCATCCGGCCCTTGCGGCTTGCCATCAGCTGGGTGATGGCGCCCAGGTGCTCCTCGGGCGAGTCGATGGTCATCCGCTCGATCGGCTCGTGGAGCTTGCCGTTGATCTCCTTGGTGACCACCTCGGGCTTGCCGACGGTCAGCTCGAAGCCCTCCCGGCGCATCGTCTCCACCAGGATGGCCAGCGCCAGCTCACCGCGGCCCTGCACCTCCCAGGTGTCGGGGCGCTCGGTCGGCAGCACCCGCAGGCTGACGTTGCCGATCAGTTCCCGCTCCAGGCGGGTCTGCACCAGCCGGGCGGTGACCTTGTGGCCCTTGCCGCCCTTGCCGACCAGCGGCGAGCTGTTCGTACCGATGGTCATCGAGATGGCCGGCTCGTCCACCGTGATCAGCGGCAGCGCGATCGGGTTCTCCGGGTCGGCCAGCGTCTCGCCGATCATGATGTCCGGGATACCGGCGACCGCGCAGATGTCACCGGGGCCCGCGCTCTCGGCGGGCTTGCGGGTCAGCGCCTCGGTCATCATCAGCTCGCTGATGCGGACGTTGGCGATGGTGCCGTCCCGCTTGATCCACGCGACGGTCTGCCCCTTCTTCAGGTGGCCCTGCTCGACCCGCAGCAGCGCGATACGCCCGAGGAAGTTGTCCGCGTCCAGGTTGGTCACGTGCGCCTGGAGCGGGGCCTCCTCGTCGTAGACGGGCGCGGGGACGGTGGACAGGATCGCCGAGAAGAACGGCTCCAGGCTGTCGCTGTCGGCCGGCACTGTGCCGTTCTCCGGCTTGGTCAGCGAGGCGATACCGTCTCGGGCGCACGCGTAGACGATCGGGAACTCGATCTGGTCCTCGTCCGCGTCCAGGTCGAGGAAGAGGTCGTAGGTCTCGTTGACCACCTCGTCGATCCTGGAGTCCGGGCGGTCGGTCTTGTTGATGCACAGGATCACCGGCAGCCGGGCCGTCAGCGCCTTGCGCAGGACGAACCGGGTCTGCGGCAGCGGTCCCTCGGACGCGTCCACCAGCAGCACGACCGCGTCCACCATCGACAGGCCGCGCTCGACCTCGCCGCCGAAGTCGGCGTGTCCCGGGGTGTCGATGATGTTGATCGTGACCGGGTCCCCGCCGTCCTTGGGGTGGTACTTCACGGCGGTGTTCTTCGCGAGAATGGTGATGCCCTTCTCGCGCTCCAGGTCGTTGGAGTCCATCATCCGGTCGTCCAGATGCTGGTGTGCGGCAAAGGCCCCGGCCTGCTTGAGCATGGCGTCGACGAGGGTCGTCTTGCCGTGGTCGACATGGGCGACAATGGCGACGTTACGAATATCGTGGCGCGTGGACATGCGGCGGCGCTTCTCCCGGAATCGTGGATGGCGTCGCGTTCCACTTCGACGCGCTCGCCCTTGCCGGGCAGAAGTCACGCCGCGGCCAAATCCCATGGTACGTGCCAGCACCCCGGGCTGTGCCCGGCCAAAGGACTCCGGGGCCCCGCCGTGGCCGAGCGCGCCATTCCCCGCGCCCCTGAAACGTGCCCTCCTCGGCAGCGGAACCGAGCCCCGAGGGGTCGCGGGGCACAGCGCGACAGGCCACGGCGGACCGTCGGGTACGGACGCATCGCCGCCACCCCGGGGCGCGCGACAAGCCACGGCGGACCGTCGGGTGAGCACCGGCGCCCACCGCCCCTGGCGGGGCCGAGGCCCCACCGGGGCGGGGGCGGATTGCCGGGCGTGCCCCCGGAGGGGTTACTTGCGGAAGCCCATGTCCTCGTAGCGGGGTGTCTGGAAGCCGAAGGCGCCCGCGTTGGCGACCATCGTCCGCAGGGCGACGACGGCCGGCCGCTGGTAGAGGGGGACCGAGCCGGCCGCGGCCCAGATACGGGAGTCGGCCTGGGCCGTGAGATCACGCGCCGCGGAGGCGTTCAGCTCGCTGCCCGCCCGGTCGAGCAGCTGGTCGATCTGATCCGTACCGACCCTCGTGTAGTTCTGCGCGACGGTCAGGGACCCGTCCGGCGCCGGCACGGGCTTCGCGTAGATCGGCGTGTCGTCGGTGGCGGGGTACGCGCTGCCCGGCCAGGAGTAGAGGGCCAGATCGAAGTCGCCGGCCGCGATGTGGTCCTGGAAGTAGCTCGCCCCGTCGACCTTGGTGATCTCCGTGCGGATGCCGATCGCGGACAGCATCTTCGCGATCCGGCCGCCGACGTCGTCCAGCGTCGGCGAGCCCGTGGGCAGCACGAACCGCAGGCTGAGCTGCTTGCCGCTCCTGGTGACCGCCCGGCTGGGCTCGACGACGGTGAGCGCGCCGGAGGCGGCGCTGCGGCCGGGTCCCGCCGCCTGGTCGCCGGCCTTGGCGGTGGACCGCTGCCAGCCCGCGCCGGCGAGCAGCGCCTGCGCCTGCTGGACGTCGTTGCTGCCGAGCGCCGAGCTGTGGTCGGCGTACCCGTCCTGCGCGGGCAGCACCAGGTGGTTGCCGAGCGGCACGGCCGGCAGGCCGAGCGGCTTGAGCACGGCCTTCGCGATGGCCTTGCGGTCGATCGCCCGGGCCACCGCGTGCCGTACCCGCTCGTCGGCCAGCGGCCCGGCGCTGCCGTTGAGCGCGAGCTGCGCGTAGGCGGCGTCCGGGGCCTTGCGGACCGCCAGGCCCCTGGTCCTCTTGACCGCGGCCAGCGAACCCGGGTCGATATCGGCCAGGTCGAGGGTGCCGGCGGCCAGCGCGGAGGCCCGCTTGGCGCGCGGCACCGCGGTCAGCACCAGCTGGTCGAGCTTGGCGGGCCGGCCCCACCAGGAGGGGTTGCGGACCAGGGTGACCGTACCGGCCTTGGCGTCGACGCCCTTCACCGCGAAGGGGCCGGCGGCGACGGGCAGCTTGGTGCGGGCTCCGTCGTTGAAGGCGTCGGCGCTGCCGGTGACGGACGTGGGGTAGAGCGGGCTGAACAGCGAGCGCCAGTCGGCGTAGGGCGTGCTGAAGGTGACCTGGATGTGCTGCGCGTCGGCGCCCTGCTTGATCGAGGCGATCCGGTCGTAGCCGGCGTTGCGCGATGTCCAGAAGGCGGGGTTCTTGCCGTTCAGCGCCTTCCACTGGGCGGTGAAGTCGGCGGCGCCGACCGGGCGGCCGTCGCTCCACCTGGCCTTCGGGTTCAGCTGGTAGGTGACGACCTGGCGCGGCTCGCTGTCGGTGACCTCGGCCTTCCGCAGGAAGTCGGGGTCGGCGGAGGGCCTGCCGTGGGCATCGAGGCGGAACATCGCGGGCAGGGTGGCGCCGGCGATGGTCGCGGTGTCGGTGTCCGCGTCGGCCTGGAAGGCGTTGAGGGTGCCGGGCACCGCGTCGGTGGCCCAGTGCAGGGTGCCGCCGTCGCGTACGCCGGCCCGGGCCACGGTCGCCACGTCGGTGCCCGCGGTGCCGGCCGCGTGGTTGCCGCCGCCGCCCGACGAGCAGGCGGTGACGGTGAGGGTGGCGCCGGCGGTGAGCGCCACGGCGATGCGCACCGCGCGCGCCCGGGGCGCCGAGGTGACAGCGGTCGGGTCCGCACTGCGGTTCATGAGATCGCTCCTCCGCGGCCCGGGCGGCCGGCCGGAGGCGCGGCGCACGCCGGGGCGTACTCATCTGATCGGATGGGCTGATTAACCGGTGGTCCGGTTAATCGCACCCCCACTCCAGACGACGCCACCGGCGCCCCCGCACCGACCCGCCGACGGGCCCGGCGCACTCCACCCGTCCGGCCCACCGCGGGGCGCGTCGCGGTATTCCGTGCAGCCGTCTTCACAAGGCGCGGTGTGACGCGCAACACTCGCATCCGCAGCACCGTCCCGTACTGCATTCATCACGGCGGCAGATGGTGAGGACTTTCCATGTCCCTGCACGATGACCTGACGTCGGTCCAGCGCCGGCTCGACGACCTGATGCGCTGCGTCGCCCGCCTCGACGAGCACAGCGGCGACACGCTCGACATGCGCCGGGTGCGCTCCGCCGCCGCCCATCTGCGGGAGAGCCTCGGGCTGCTCCACGACTCGGCACCGGCCGCCGCGGGGCAGCGCACGGTCGAGATGGTCTCCATCCCGGATGCGCCGTACGACCGCGGGCTGTGGGCGGACGCCGAGGACGAAGGGCTCGGCTCGCCGCACCGGCACGCACCGTAATCGCGCCGCGCCCTCGTGCGCCTCAGGCGCGCGCCGGCACCCGTCGCGCGCCCCCGGTCTCTCCCGTACGGAGTCCTCCTTGGCCACCGGAACCACTCCCACCACTCCTGCCCCAGGCGGTGTGCTCGCACCGGGGCGCGCCGCGATCTCCGCCCGGCATCTGCGGACCGACCGGTGGTGGCTGTCACCGCTGGTCACCGCGGTCGCCCTGTCGATATTCATCGTGTACGCGACGTGGCGGGCCTTCGCGAACGGCGACTACTACTCGGCGCCCTATGTGTCGCCGCTCTACTCGCCCTGCCTCGCCTCGAACTGCACGGACATGAACGGCGGCGCCGACTGGCACCTGTTCGGCGACTGGTGGGGCCTGTCCCCCGCCCTGCTGGTGCTGATCTTCCCGCTGGGCTTCCGGACGACCTGCTACTACTACCGCAAGGCCTACTACCGCGGCTTCTGGGCGTCGCCGCCGGCCTGCGCCGTCGCCGAGCCGCACGCGAAGTACACCGGCGAGACCCGGTTCCCGCTGATCCTGCAGAACGTCCACCGGTACTTCTTCTACCTGGCCATTCCGGTGGCCGGCATCCTGACCTACGACGTGGTGCTCGCCTTCCGGGACGAGGACGGACACTGGGGCCACGCCGGGCTCGGCACCCTGGTGCTGCTGCTGAACATCACGCTGATCTGGGCGTACACCCTGTCCTGCCACTCCTGCCGGCACGTCATCGGCGGCAAGCTCCGGCACTTCTCCGCCCATCCGCTGCGCTACCGGCTGTGGCGCTGGGTGGGCGCGCTCACCGCCCGCCACATGCTGCTCGCCTGGTCCTCGCTGATCAGCGTCGGGGTCGCCGACCTCTATGTGTACCTGGTGGCCAGCGGCGTATTCGACGATCCGAGGTTCTTCTGAGATGACACAAGTCGAACGGCACGCGTACGACGTGGTCGTGGTCGGCGCGGGCGGCGCGGGGCTGCGGGCCGCGATCGAGGCGCGGGAGCGGGGCATGCGGACCGCGGTGATCTGCAAGTCGCTCTTCGGCAAGGCCCACACGGTGATGGCCGAGGGCGGCATCGCGGCCAGCATGGGCAACGTCAACTCGAACGACAACTGGCAGGTGCACTTCCGCGACACCATGCGCGGCGGGAAGTTCCTCAACCAGTGGCGGATGGCAGAGCTGCACGCCAAAGAGGCCCCCGACCGGGTGTGGGAGCTGGAGACCTGGGGCGCCCTGTTCGACCGCACCGCGGACGGCCGGATATCGCAGCGCAATTTCGGCGGCCACGAATACCCGCGGCTCGCGCACGTCGGCGACCGTACCGGCCTTGAGCTGATCCGCACCCTCCAGCAGAAGATCGTCTCGCTCCAGCAGGAGGACTTCGCCGAGACCGGTGACTACGAGGCCACGCTCAAGGTCTTCCAGGAGTGCACGGTCACCCGGGTGCTCAAGGACGGCGACAAGGTGGCCGGGGTCTTCGGCTACGTCCGCGAGTCGGGCCGGCTGTTCGTGATCGACGCGCCGGCGGTCGTCCTGGCCACCGGCGGCATCGGCAAGTCGTTCAAGGTGACGTCGAACTCGTGGGAGTACACCGGCGACGGGCACGCGCTGGCGCTGCTGGCCGGGGCGCCGCTGATCAACATGGAGTTCATCCAGTTCCACCCCACCGGGATGGTCTGGCCGCCCTCGGTCAAGGGCATCCTGGTGACCGAGTCGGTGCGCGGCGACGGCGGGGTGCTGCGCAACAGCGACGGCGAGCGCTTCATGTTCGGCTACGTCCCCGACGTCTTCAAGGAGAAGTACGCGCAGAGCGAGGAGGAGGCCGACGGCTGGTACACCGACCCGGAGAACCACCGCCGCCCGCCCGAGCTGCTGCCCCGCGACGAGGTGGCCCGCGCGATCAACTCCGAGGTCAAGGCCGGCCGCGGCACTCCGCACGGCGGGGTCTTCCTCGATGTCTCGACCCGGCTGCCCGCCGAGGAGATCAGGCGCCGGCTGCCGTCGATGCACCACCAGTTCAAGGAGCTGGCCGATGTCGACATCACCGCGGAGGCGATGGAGGTCGGCCCGACCTGCCATTACATGATGGGCGGGGTCGATGTGGAGTCGGACACCGCGGCGGCCCGCGGGGTGCCGGGGCTGTTCGCGGCCGGCGAGGTGGCCGGCGGCATGCACGGCTCCAACCGGCTGGGCGGCAATTCGCTGTCCGACCTGCTGGTCTTCGGCCGCAGGGCCGGGCTGTACGCGGCCGAGTACGCCGCCGGGCTCGGCGAGGGGCGCCCCGCGGCGGCCGAGGAGCAGATCGACGAGGCCGCGGCCGAGGCGCTGCGGCCGTTCGGCGCGGCGCAGTCCCCGGCCGGCGGCGACGGGCCGGCGGAGAACCCGTACACCCTGCACCAGGAGCTGCAGCAGGTCATGAACGACCTGGTCGGCATCATCAGGCGCGGGCCGGAGATGGAGCAGGCGCTGGAGCGGCTTGCCGGGCTGCGGGCCAGGTCGCGGCGGGCGGGCGTGGAGGGGCACCGGCAGTTCAACCCGGGCTGGCACCTGGCGATCGACCTGCGGAACATGCTGCTCGTCAGCGAGTGCGTGGCGCGGGCCGCGCTGGAGCGCACCGAGAGCCGCGGCGGCCACACCCGCGACGACCACCCGGGGATGGACCGCGGCTGGCGCAAGGTCAACCTGGTGTGCGAGCTGGCCGCCGGGGCGGACGCCGGCGCCGGCGAGCCGAAGCAGGCGCGGATCGGGCTGCGGCAGCGCCCGACGGATCCGATCCGGGCCGATCTGCTGGCCCTGTTCGAACGGGAAGAGCTGCTGAAATACCTGACGGACGAGGAGCTTGACCGGTGACCCACACAGCGCACTTCAAGGTCTGGCGGGGCGACACCGACGGCGGCGGCCTGCGGGACTACGAGGTCGAGGTGAACGACGGCGAGGTCGTCCTCGACATCATCCACCGGCTCCAGGCCACCGAGGCCGCCGACCTGGCGGTCCGCTGGAACTGCAAGGCCGGCAAGTGCGGGTCGTGCAGCGCGGAGGTCAACGGGCGGCCCCGGCTGATGTGCATGACCCGGATGTCGGTCTTCGAGCCGGACGAGACGGTGACGGTCACGCCGCTGCGCGCCTTCCCGGTGATCCGCGACCTGGTCACCGATGTGTCCTTCAACTACGACAAGGCCCGGCAGGTCCCGGCCTTCGTCCCGCCCAAGGGCGTGCCGGTCGGCGAGTACCGGATGCAGCAGGTCGACGTGGAGCGCTCGCAGGAGTTCCGCAAGTGCATCGAGTGCTTCCTGTGCCAGGACACCTGCCACGTGGTCCGCGACCACGAGGAGAACAAGCCGGGCTTCTCCGGGCCGCGCTTCCTGATGCGGATCGCCGAGCTGGACATGCACCCGCTGGACGCCGCCGCCGACGGCGGCCTGGTGCGGGCCGCGTCGGCGCAGGAGGACCACGGGCTCGGCTACTGCAACATCACCAAGTGCTGCACCGAGGTGTGCCCCGAGCACATCAAGATCACCGACAACGCGCTGATCCCGCTCAAGGAGCGCGCCGTCGACCGCAAGTACGACCCGCTGGTGTGGCTGGGCAGCAAGATCAGGCGCCGCCAGGAGTAGGGCACGGGCGTACGACCGGGCGCCGCACATAAGTCGCGTACCGCACATCCCACGCATAGCCTCCGAGGACAGCCACGCGGTGGAGGCGTGGCGCGGCGAAGGGCGCGGTGCGCATGAGGCGGCGAGTCCTACGGTGGTGCGCGGCGCTGGGTGCGCTCGGGCTCGCGGTGCTGCTCCCGCTCCCGGGCCTCGCCCGCGCCGACGACCCGGTCGCGCTGTCCAGGAGCGGCCGGGTCACCGACAGGGTCGGCGCGATCCAGGGCCGTACGTCCCAGGTCACGACCGCGCTCGACCGCCTCTACGACACCCGGCACCTCCAGCTCTTCGTCGCCTACGTCAACGGTTTCTCCGGCCGCAGCCCGCAGGACTGGGCCAATACCGCGGCGACCAGGAACGGGCTCGGCCGGCAGGACATCCTGCTGGCCGTCGCCACCCGCGACCGCCAGTACGCGGTCTCCGCCGACCAGGACTCCGGGCTCACCCAGGCCCAGCTCGACGAGGTCGGCTCCACCGCCGTCGCACCCGCGGTGCGGCAGAACGACTGGGCGGGCGCGGCGGTGGGCGCCGCGAACGGCTGTGACGCGGCACTGGCCGGGCGTCAGGTGGCCGCCCCCGCCATTGTCCCGGGCACGGTGGACCCGGGCGCCGGCACGGCGGCCGACAACGGCGCCGCCGACCTGTGGATCCCGGTGGTCGCGGTGGCCGCGGCGGGCCTGCTGATCGGCTACGCCGTCAAGCGGCGGCGCACGACCGCGGCGGGACGCGGTCCCGAGCCCGCCGGCGCCGGCGGCGCCCCGGGTCCCGGCGGGCGCGGGCGCCGCTACGCCCCGAGGCCGACGCCGCTGCCCGAGCTGGACGCGCAGGCCGGGCAGCTGCTGGTGGCCACGGACGACGCGGTGCGCACCAGCCAGGAGGACGTCGGGTTCGCCGCGGCGCAGTTCGGCGAGGCGGCGGCGCGGCCCTTCACCGAGGCGGTGGACTACGCCAGGGGCGAGCTGGCCGCCGCCTTCCGGCTGCGGCAGAAGCTGGACGACGACTTCCCCGGGGACGACGCGGCCAGGCGGCAGACGCTGGACGAGATCCTGTCGCGCTGCACCCAGGCCAACCGGCGGCTCGACGCGGAGTCCGAGGCGTTCGACCGGCTGCGGGCGATGGAGGCGAACGCGCCGCAGGTGCTGGAGCAGGCCGAGGCGAAGGCCGCCACGCTGCCGGGCCGGATCGCGGCGGCCGAGACCGCGCTCGCGCCGCTGGCCGCCGATTACGCCGGCTCGGCCGTCGAACCGGTCGCCGGGCATCCCGCCGAGGCCCGCGACCGGCTGGAGTTCGCCTACGCCAGCCTCGGCCAGGCCCGTGCGGCGATCGGCACCGACCACGGCCGCGCCGCCGTCTTCGTCCGCGCGGCCGAGAGCGCGCTCGACCAGGCCACCACCCTGGCCGACTCCGTCACCCGCCGCGCCGACGACGTGCACGCCGCCGACGCCCGCCTGCGCGCGGCCCTGGCCGAGATGGACGCCGGCCTGGCGCGGGCCCGCGGGCTGCTCGGCGCGGACGGCGCCCCCGGCGGCACCGCGGACCTGCGGGGGCGGATCGCCAGGGCCGAGACGGTGGCGGCCGGAGTACGCGAGGAGCTGGCGGGCGGGCGGTACGACCCGATCGCGGCGCTGCGGCGGGTGGCGGACGCGGACGCGGGACTGGACGAGCCGCCGGCGGGGGCGCGGGAGCAGGGGGTCGG
>NZ_JAJSYW010000071.1:0-7354 GCF_036815005.1 Streptomyces sp. IBSBF 2435
GGGCGGGGCGGATCCGGGAGCCGGACAGGGGCCTGGCGGGGTCGGCGGCAGGCCTCAGCCCTGGCCGTGGACGAACCCGAAGACGCCGTTCGCGACGGACTGC
Organism: Streptomyces sp. IBSBF 2435; assembly: GCF_036815005.1. Taxonomy (NCBI): domain Bacteria; kingdom Bacillati; phylum Actinomycetota; class Actinomycetes; order Kitasatosporales; family Streptomycetaceae; genus Streptomyces; species Streptomyces sp. IBSBF 2435. Next base: position 104 of record NZ_JAJSYW010000071.1, read on the forward strand.
ACGGCGATCGCCGACAGGAGCATGCCGGACAGCCGGGTCACCAGCACGACCCCGCCTTCCTTGATCACCCGGATGATCGCCAGCGAATAGCGCATCGTCAGCCACAGCACCGCGTGCATCGCCACGATCGCCAGCCACACCGAGGTCTGCTGCGCGAAGCCGTCCGCGTGCTGCACCGCCAGGATCACCGTGACGATCGCGCCGGGGCCGGCGAGCAGCGGCATCCCCAGCGGCACCAGCGCGACATTGACGTCCTTGGTCTGCGTCGGCTCGTCCGCCTTGCCGGTCAGCAGGTCGAGCGCGATCAGCAGGAGCAGCAGCCCTCCGGCGACCCGCAGCGCGGGCACCGACACGTGCAGGTAGTCGAGGATCTGCTGCCCGCAGACCCCGAAGACCGCGATCACCCCGAAGGCCACACCCGCGGCCTGCAACGCCATCCGCCGCTGCACCTTCGTGGCCCGGCCCGAGGTCAGCGCGAGGAAGATCGGCGTGATGCCGGGCGGATCCATGATCACGAACAGCGTGAAGAAGACGGACCCGAACAGGGTGAAGTCGAACATGGCGATGCTTTCGTCGTTAAAAGGATGCGCCGCGGGGGCGCGGGAGGGGTCGTACGGGGCGCCTGCTGCCGCGGAGGGCACGTTTCAGGAGCACGAGGGACGGCGGCGCGGCAAGCCCGCAACCGGCGGGTGGCCAGGGGCGGCGGCACGCTGGACCCCGGCGCGGCGCCGTAAAAAGCTAGACGGCGGAGATCGGTACCGCCCCTGTGGCCCGCGCGGCGATCTCCGCGTAGACCTCCGGCGCGGTCACGCACTCACCGAGGACGACCGTCTTCCGGCTTCCGTGGTAGTCCGAGGAGCCGGTGGCGAGCAGCCCCAACTGCCTCGCGAGGGCGCGCAACCGGGTCCGCGTCGCGGGGTCGTGGTCGACGTGGTCGACCTCGATGCCGTCGAGCCCGGCGGCGCCCAGTGCCGCTATGACCTCGTCGGACACCGTCTCCCCGCGCTTGTGGGCACCCGGGTGGGCGAAGACCGTGACGCCGCCCGCAGCCTTGACCAGGCGTACCGCCTCGAAGGGGTCGAACTCCTGCTTCTCGACGTAGACCCGCCCGTCGTTGGCGAGCCATTCCCGGGTGAAGGCGTCGGAGACTGTGGCGACGACGCCGAGTTCGACCATCGCGGTGGCAATGTGCGGCCGGCCGACCGAGCCGTCCCCGGCGATCCGCTCGACCATCTCCCAGGTGATGGGTACGCCCAGCGCCCGGAGCTTGTCGACCATCCCGCGGGCGCGCGGCACCCGGCCGTCGCGTACGAGTTCGCGTGCCTCGTACAGCCGCGGCTCGGCGGGGTCGAAGAGGTACGCCAGCATGTGCATGCCGATGCCGCCGATACGGCAGGACAGTTCGGCTCCGGTGACGAGCGTCAGGTCCGTACCGTCCAGGGCGGCGACGGCCGCCGCGTAGCCGCCGACGGTGTCGTGGTCGGTGAGCGCCACGACGTCGAGCCCGGCAGCGGCGGCGTTGCGCACCAGCTCGGCGGGGGTGTCGGTGCCGTCGGATGCCGTGGAGTGGGTGTGCAGGTCGATACGCACGGCACGGGCTCCCGGGGACGGCGCGGACAAGGGCGAATGCCAAGGATAGCTCCCGCCCGGGCCTGCGATTCCCAGGGCTTCGGCGACTCAGGCCAGCAGCCTGGGGGTCAGCGCCCCGCAGGGCAGCAGGTCGACCTCGGCACCGGCGTCCCGCAGGTCGGTGAGGACCAGCTCGTCGTACATCAGCAGGCCGGTCTCCTCGGGCCAGACGATGGCCCACAGCCACAGGCCGCGGGCCTCGCCGGCGAAGACGACGCGGTCGTCCGGGGCGCCGTCGACGTGCCACAGGGCGGTCGGGCGGCCGGCGGCCAGCACCTTGGCGTGCGGCGGCTTGTCCACGCACATGTTGGGACCCGGGTCGGGGCCGTCGATCCCGGCGTAGCGGGCGCCGAGCCCGACGCCCAGCTCCTCGGCGATCAGCATCAGCTCGCCGGGGCCGCCGAAGGGGCCGGGTCCCGAGCAGGCGACAGCGGTGGCACGGCCGCCGCTGCGGTCGTCACCGGCGTTGGCCACGCCGGAGAACAGCCAGCCGACGGGCAGCGGCCACGGCATCCACACCGGCACCTGCGCCCGGTGGACGACCACGCCGAGGCCTTCGACGCTCGGCGGGACGACGGCCTGGAGCGGGTGCACGGTGCCGTGCAGATCGCATTGCCAGGAGTCGGCGAAGAGGCCGGGCGCCCTGACCCTGCCACCGCACTTCGGGCAACTGGGTTCGCCCCTCATAAATCACCACGGTCCTCCCAGACCGTGCCCGCGTCAAGGACGATCACCCGTCCGGAGCCACCCATTCCGCTGGGCGCGGGAGTTGTGGGGTCCCCTTCGGCAAGGAGGTGCCCACCCGGGGGACCCGGGGGCGTCAGGCGAGGGGGACGGTGGGGCGGTGCGGGTCACGGAGGTCGGTGCCGCGGGTGAGCCAGCGCGAGCGCAACGCCTCGGCCCCGTGCACCCGCTTCCACGCGGCCTCGTTCGGGGTCATCGGGAGCAGCGGAAAGAAACGGACCGGCTCACTCGGCTCGGGAAGGGCGAGATCGTCGACGAGGCCACCCGGCTCGGCGACCAGGACCGAGGTGAAGGGCGCCCCCGGCCACAGCGGCCCGCCGAGATCCATCGCATTGCCGGGGGCCATGACGACCCCCTCGACCTGGGGGGACGCGGCCACGACGGCCAGCGGACGCAGCACCGCGGACGTATCGGCGCGGCCGGCCCTGACTGTGAGGACGACCTCGGCGCGCGGCCCGCGCAAAGGGTCGGCGAGCGGGGCGACCGGGTCGGCCATGGGCTGCGCGGACATCCCCAGGGTGGCGTATCGCAGCAGGTCGCCGTCGGCGTAGCGGAGCACCTCGATGCGCTCGGCGCCGAGGAAGGTGACGGCCGCGCGGGCGTCGGGTTCGCCGAAGGCGGACCTCAGCCGTGCCTCGACCATTGCCAGGATTTCGCCCATGCGGCGAGCATAGAACGCGTAAGGATCGCACCGACCGCGACATCGTCGTCACTCAGGCTTGCTAAGGTGGGCGTTCGCGCGTACGTCATCCCCCAGCGGGGAACGGCCGGAGGAGGTGGGGACTGACATGGATCCCAGTCGACCGTGCAGTACCAGCCGCTCTTCCCTTGCCGCTGCTGCCCCGCACGCCGTGTGACCCGCTGAGCCCCCGCGTTCCTTACCCGGCCTCCACGCCGTGAAACGCGACCTGCCTCGGCCTGCCCGCGGAGCGTACCCGCTCGGGAAGAGCGCCCTGAACTGCCTCGTGATCACCGAGTTCTGATCCACCAGCAGCATTTTCAGTTCAGTGCGGCGTGATGCCGTCGGCCAGTCCGTGAAGGAGCTTGCCATGTCGATGATCCGTGATCTTCGCGCAGTCGTGCGTCCCGCGCTGCGCAAGTCCCCCGCGTCGTACGACTACGGCCCGACGCGTGACGCGGTCACCGGTACGAGCGCGGTGGTGGACTGCGCGGTCTACCGCGACGGGGTGCGGTGCACCGACAGCATCGGGCCGCACGCGGCGCTGGAGACAGTGCGGGCCGGGCGCGGGTCCGAGCAGTGCGACGGCAGCGACGGCTTCGTGTGGATCGGCCTGCACGAGCCGACCGAGCAGGAGTTCGCGGGCATCGCGGAGGAGTTCGGGCTGCACCCGCTGGCCGTCGAGGACGCGGTGCACGCGCACCAGCGGCCGAAGCTGGAGCGGTACGACAATTCACTGTTCACCGTCTTCAAGACGATCCGCTACGTCGAGCACGCCGAGCTGACCGCGACCAGCGAGGTGGTGGAGAGCGGCGAGGTGATGGTCTTCACCGGCCGGTATTTCGTGATCACCGTGCGGCACGGCGGCCACGGCTCGCTGCGGGCGCTGCGGCACCGCCTGGAGGACGACCCCGAACTGCTGGCCAAAGGGCCGTCGGCGGTGCTGCACGCCATCGCCGACCAGGTGGTGGACGACTACCTGGCGGTCTCCGACGCGGTGCAGGACGACATCGACGAGGTCGAGATCGATGTGTTCTCCGCCGAGCCGGGCAAGTCCTCGCGCGGCGGCGACGCGGGCCGGATCTACCAGCTCAAGCGGGAGGTGCTGGAGTTCAAGCGGGCGGTGTCACCGCTGCTGCGGCCGATGCAGCTGCTGGGTGAGCGCCCGATGCGGCTGATCGACCCGGAGATCCAGAAGTATTTCCGTGACGTCGCCGACCATGTCGCCCGGGTCCACGAGCAGGTCACCGGCTTCGACGACCTGCTGAACTCGATCCTCCAGGCCAACCTGGCGCAGGCCACCGTCGTACAGAACGAGGACATGCGCAAGATCACCGCGTGGGCGGCGATCCTGGCCGTGCCGACGATGATCACCGGCGTCTACGGCATGAACTTCGACCACATGCCCGAGCTGCACTGGGAGTACAGCTATCCGACGGTGCTCGCCTCGATCCTGGCGATCTGCTACGCCATCCACCGCGGCTTCCGCCGCAACGGCTGGCTCTGACGGCAGGCGCCGGGACCGCTACACGCGCTTCCGGCGGTCGGCGAGGATCACCAGGGCCAGGCCCGCGAGGATCACGCCGAGCGCCGGATACGCGGCGGCGGGCGGTGTCTGCCCCAGCCAGAGCGCGGCGATCAGGGCCGCGCCCGGGGTCTCCAGCAGGATCGCGGTCGAGGTGGTGGACGGGCCGAGGCCGCGTACCACCCGGTTGAGCAGCGAATGCCCGAGCAGCTGGGCGACCACGGTCAGGGCGGCGATCTTGAGCCAGGTCCTCCCGTCGTAGCCGCCGAGCGCCGAGCCCGACACCAGGCACGCGCCGAGCAGCACCACGGCGGTGGTCGAGTAGCAGACGTAGGTGTAGGCGGTCGTGGTCGCGGTACGCCGCACCTCCGCGCCCAGCAGCATGTAGCCGGCCGCCGCGAGGCCCGCGGCCAGCGCGAGGGCGTCCCCGGCCAGGGCGCGGGTGTCGGTGGACATGTCGATGCCGGTCAGGATCAGCACCCCGACCACGGCGAGCGCGGTGCCCGCCCACACCAGGCCGGGCGGGCGGTGGCCGCGCATCCGCAGGATCAGGGTCGTCCAGATCGGGGTGGTGGTGCACAGGGCGGTGGAGGTGGCGACCGACGTCATGGTGAGGCTGGGCAGCCACAGCCCGAAGTGCAGCGCGAGCACCGCCCCGGCGCAGCCGGACAGGGCGAGCGACCTGCGGCCCATCCGGCGCAGTTCACCGCGGTGCCGCCACAGGGCGACGGGGCTGAGCACCCCGGCGGCCATGGCGTTGCGCCAGAAGGCGATCGCCAGCGCGGGCGCGGCGGTCGCGGCGATCAGCGGCGCCGACATGGACACGCCCGCGATGGCGACGGCGAGCAGCGTGAAGTCGGTGCCGCGCGACGCCGCCTCGGCGCCCTGCGCGGCGGCCGGGTGCGTGCCCGGGAGCGCGGCGGAAGTGCTCTGCGGGGCGGTCACGGGTCTCCTGGGGTGCGGCGCGGTGCGGACGTCCGTACGGGTGTGCGGGCATCCGCCCCCAGAGTAAGGCCCATGGGCGCCCCGAGCACCTGTCATTCCAGTCCCCGGACCGGCCCGGCGACCCGGCGCCCTACGCTGAGCACATGACGAGCGAGTACGCCGCCCTCATCGAGGAGGCCACCAAGAAGTCCGGCCTGGTCTGGGTGAACGGCCAGGCACTGTGGCACGCCTGGACCGACGGGGCGATGTACGTGCTGTGCGGCGGCCCCACCGAGCAGCCGCTGCCCGCCGGCCTCGCGGACGGCGCGACCGCGTCGGTGACCGTACGCAGCAAGGACAAGGGCGGCCGGCTGATCAGCTGGCGGGGCCGGGCCGAGCTGCTGGCCGCGGGCTCGGAACCGTGGTCGGCCGCGGTCGCCGAACTGCGGACGAAGCGGCTCAACTCCGCCGACGCCGACACCGTCACCGACCGCTGGGCCCGGGAGTGCGCGCTGTTCCGGCTCGCCCCGGACGGCGCCCCGGCCGAGCACCCGGGCGCGATGCCCGACACCTCGGGCGCCGCGGTACCGCTGCCGACCCCGGCCACCACCCGGCAGCCGATGCCGGCCGGCCTGCCGCGGCTGCTGGCCCGCCGCCGCTCCCGGGGCTGAGCCCGCTACCTGTGCGAGGGCGTCGGCACCGGGCTCGCGCCGACGGTCCTGCCGTAGTCCACGACATCGGATCTGGGCGGCGCGGCCAGGGTGAAGTCCTCGCCCCAGTCGACCAGCGTCAGGGTGCCCGCGTTGCCGGCCCGCTGGTAGCGCAGCGGGTAGGGGTCGCCCTTGAGCGAGACGTCGAGGCTGCCGCCCTTGGAGCCGGTCAGCTCGATGGTCCTGGCGTCGCCGATCTTGCGGTGCGCGCCGACGTCGAGGGTGCCGTCGAGCACGAACAGGTCGGCGAGCAGCACCTTCTTGTCGGTGAAGCCGCTGAACTGCCGGTAGGCGGGGTCGCCCGGCGGGACCTTGACGTATTTGCCGCTGAGCTTGGCGGCGGCGTCCTGGCTGTCCTTGTCGTCGCCGCTGCCGTAGAAGTCGGCGCCGGCCTTGAGGTAGAGGTCGTCGCCGACCCTGAGCAGCTGGAAGGTGTCGCCCTTGGTGGTGACCTCGCCGACCCCGCCGTCGGCGCGCAGCCGCATGTCGAGGCGGTACGTCTGCCCGTTGCTGACGACGGTGCCGGTGAGCCGTACCGCCTTGGCGGACCGGGCGGCGGCGCCGGCCCTCTGCTCGATGGTCCGCGCCGGGAGCTTGGCGACGCCGTTCGTACCGGCGTCCGGGTCGCCGCCCAGGCCGAGGCAGCCGCTGAGCAGCGGGGCCGAGGCGAGGCCCGCGAGGACGGCGGCGGCGGTCCTGCGACCGTGATACACGTGGACTCGACCCCTCGGAGACGGCGACTGCGGGCGTGGCAGAAGCTACCGCAGCGTACCCCCGGGGAGCACCCCGCAGGGCGGGCAAGATCCGCCCGGAGTAGCCTGGCCAGCGACGACGGCGAACTCGGAGGAGGCCCCTGATGGTCGCAGGCGCCCCCCGGGTGTTCGTGTCGCACCTGTCGGGTGTCGCGGTCTTCGACCCCAACGGCGACCAGGTCGGACGGGTCCGCGACGTCGTGGTGATGCTGCGGGTCGGGGGGCGGGCGCCCCGGGGGGGGGGGGGGGTGGGGGCGGGGGGGTTCCCCCCCCCGCCCAAAAAAACCA
>NZ_JAJSYW010000071.1:7364-30606 GCF_036815005.1 Streptomyces sp. IBSBF 2435
CTTCGCCCCCTCGGGGGAGGTGGTGGGGGGGGGCGGCTTGGGGGTGGGGGGGCGGGGGGGGGGGGGCCGGCCGCCGCGGGTGCTCGGGCTGGTCGTCGAGGTGGTCAGCCGGCGCCGTACCTTCCTGCCGATGACCCGGGTGACCGGCGTGGAGTCCGGCCAGGTGATCACCACCGGTGTGCTGAACATGCGCCGCTTCGAGCAGCGCCCCACCGAGACGCTGGTGCTGGGCGAACTGCTCGACCGCAGGCTGCGCTGGGTGCCGCAGGGCGGCGGCGCCACCAGCAGCACCACGGGCGAGGACGCGGGCGAGGAGGTCACCGTGCTCGACGTGTCGATGGTCCAGCTGCCCGCCCGCCGCGACTGGGAGATCGACAAGGTCTTCATCCGGCGCGGCAAGAGCGGCGCCCTGCGCCGCAGGGGCGAGGCGCTGACCGTCGACTGGTCGTCGGTCACCGGCTTCCGGCTGGCCGAGGACGGCCAGGGCGCGGAGAACCTGGTGGCGACCTTCGAGCAGCTGCGCCCCGCCGACCTGGCGAACGTCCTGCACCACCTGTCCCCCAAGCGGCGCGGCGAGGTCGCCGCCGCCCTGGACGACGACCGGCTGGCCGACGTCCTGGAGGAGCTGCCCGACGACGACCAGGTCGAGATCCTGAGCAAGCTCAAGGAGGAGCGGGCCGCCGACGTCCTGGAGGCGATGGACCCCGACGACGCCGCCGACCTGCTGGCGGAGCTGCCCGCCGACGAGCAGGAGCGGCTGCTCACCCTGATGCAGCCGCAGGACGCGGCGGGCGTACGGCGGCTGCTGTCGTACGAGGAGCGCACGGCAGGCGGGCTGATGACGACCGAGCCGATCGTGCTGCGGCCCGACGCGACCGTCGCCGACGCGCTCGCCAGGATCCGCAACCCCGACCTGTCGCCGGCGCTGGCCGCGCAGATCTACGTGTGCCGGCCGCCCGACGAGACGCCGACCGGGAAATACCTGGGCCTGGTGCACTTCCAGCGGCTGCTGCGCGACCCGCCCTTCACCCTGCTCGGCTCGATCGTGGACACCGACCTCCAGCCGCTGGCCCCGGACACCGCGCTTCCGTCGGTGACCAGCTTCCTGGCCACGTACAACATGATCTCGGCCCCGGTGGTGGACGAGAGCGGGTCGCTGCTCGGCGCGGTCACCGTGGACGACGTGCTCGACCACCTGCTGCCCGAGGACTGGCGGGAGACCGAGCTGCGCGACGCGGAGCACCTGCGGGGCGTGCCGGGAGGTTCCGATGGCCGCTGAGGACCGCGACCGATCCGCGCCGGCCCGGCACCCCGCGGGCGCCACCGCCGCGGCCAGGCCCCGGGCACGGCTGGACCAGCCGCGCGCGGTCCGCCGCAGGTGGCTGCCGGTCTACGACCCGGAGGCCTTCGGCAAATTCTCCGAGCGGATCGCCCGCTTCCTGGGCACCGGGCGCTTCATCGTCTGGATGACGATCACCATCGTCGTATGGGTGCTGTGGAACATCTTCGCGCCCCGGTCGATGCAGTTCGACCACTACCCGTTCATCTTCCTGACCCTGATGCTGTCGCTCCAGGCGTCCTACGCGGCCCCGCTGATCCTGCTGGCGCAGAACCGGCAGGACGACCGCGACCGGGTCAACCTCGAACAGGACCGCAAGCAGAACGAGCGCAGCATCGCCGACACCGAGTACCTGACCCGCGAGGTCGCCGCGCTGCGCGTGAACCTCGGCGAGGTCGCCACCCGGGACTGGATCAGGTCGGAGCTGCAGGACATGCTCAAGGAGATCCAGGAGCGCCGGCCGCACCCCGCACGGGGTGACGAAGCCGACGGAAGGGCCCGCTGACCGGCGCGCTGCCGCCGCCGTACCATCGACCCATGACCACCACGACGTACGGCTCGGGCACCACGCCGACCGCCACACCGACCGACGAGGCCGTGCGCGCCGCGCTCGGCACGGTGAACGACCCGGAGATCCACAAGCCGATCACCGACCTCGGCATGGTCAAATCCGTGGACATCGCCGCGGACGGCACGGTCGCCGTCAGCGTCTATCTGACGGTGTCCGGCTGCCCCATGCGGGACACCATCACCGAGGCCGTCACGACGGCCGTGGCGGGCGTTCCCGGGGTCTCCTCGGTGCGGGTGACGCTGGACGTGATGAGCGACGAGCAGCGCCGCGCGCTGGCGACGACGCTGCGCGGCGGGCAGGCCGAGAAGGAGATCCCGTTCGCGCAGCCGGGTTCGCTGACCCGGGTCTACGCGGTGGCCTCCGGCAAGGGCGGCGTCGGCAAGTCCTCGGTGACGGTCAACCTGGCCGCGGCGATGGCCGCGGACGGCCTCAAGGTCGGCGTGGTGGACGCGGACATCTACGGGCACAGTGTGCCGCGCATGCTGGGCACGGAGGGGCGGCCCACGCAGGTCGAGAACATGATCATGCCGCCGTCGGCGCACGGCGTGAAGGTCATCTCGATCGGGATGTTCACCCCGGGCAACGCGCCCGTGGTCTGGCGCGGCCCCATGCTGCACCGGGCACTCCAGCAGTTCCTCGCCGACGTCTACTGGGGCGACCTGGACGTGCTGCTGCTCGACCTGCCGCCCGGCACCGGTGACATCGCGATCTCGGTCGCGCAACTGGTGCCCAACGCGGAGATCCTGGTGGTGACCACCCCGCAGCAGGCCGCCGCGGAGGTCGCCGAACGCGCCGGGTCGATCGCGGTGCAGACCCACCAGAAGATCGTCGGCGTCGTCGAGAACATGTCGGGCATGCCGTGCCCGCACTGCGACGAGATCGTCGACGTCTTCGGTTCGGGCGGCGGCGACCGGGTCGCGGAAGGCCTCACCCGTACGACGGGGGCCACGGTTCCGGTCCTGGGCCGGATCCCCATCGACGTCCGCCTCCGCGAGGGCGGCGACGACGGCCGCCCCGTCACCCTCTCCCACCCCGACTCCCCGGCGGGCGTGGCCCTGCGCTCCATCGCCACGCAGCTGGGCACCCGCGCGAGGGGCCTGTCCGGCCTGTCCCTGGGCATCACCCCCCGCAACAAGTTCTGACCGGGGTACCCCCTGGCGGGCGAGCGTCCTTCCGGGGTGCGGGGAACCGCGCGGGAAGCCCCCGCCGGCGGTCCGGCGACCGTCGGCGGGGGCAGGCGGGGCGGAACCCCGTGAAGCGCTACGCGCCGTCGTACGCGCGGATGTCGGGAATGGCCGCCAGGGCCAGCCCGTACGCGCTCATGCCCCGCCCGAACGCGCCGAGGTGGACGCCGCGCGCCGAGCCCGCCAGTACCCAGCCGTACTCGGACTCGCGGTAGTGGAAGGGGGTCGGCTCGCCGTCGACCGGCAGGGTCAGCGCGGCCCACGCGGAGCCGGTGAGGTCGTCGGCCAGCTCCCAGGCCGTGGCGGTCTGCTGGTCGAGCCAGTCCTGCCGCAGGGCCCTCTCCATCGTGGTGGGCCAGGTGCAGGCGAGCAGCCCGGAGCCCGCGAGCCAGGCCGCCGAGGAGACCGAGGTGGCCTCCAGCAGACCGGTGCCGTCCGCGGTACGCCGTCCCGGGCGCTGAGCCACCGTCATGACGACCGCGAACCGCAGCGTGTCGTCGGCCGGACCGGCCTTGAGCGTGGGCTCGTCACCATGCCCTATCGAGCCGTATTCGACCGTCCCGTCCCCGCTCGCCCCGGTCGTGTGCAGCCAGCGGCGTCCGGTGAACGCCTCGTCCAGCCCGTACCACGGGAAGTCGGCCATCAAGTAGCCGTCGACCGCCCCCTGTGTCGAACCGGTCTTCGTCTCCATTTGGGTCGCGCCTCCTCATTGCCCTTCTGGGCGACTCGCCATCTTGCCCGACCCTGGGCGGGTTACGGGGCAGAAACAGCGTGGGGTGACGGCGAACACAGGGACAATGATCACCTGATCGGGCGAAAAACCCTTATCCGGTTGACTTCGGGACCGGCCCGGAAGCGGATCGGGACCGGCCCGTGAGCGGGCGGCACGGAACCGGGCGGCGACGGAAGGTCAGGTCGCGTCGGAGTCGAACGGCGGCGGCTCGTCGTCGTCCAACTGCTCGCGCTTGCGCAGCCGGTCGGGCGCGCTGGGACCCGGCGTGCCGGCCGCCGCCGCGCTCCTGCGGGCAGCGGGCGCGGTGTCCACGCCGTTGACCGCGTCCGTGACCTCGGCCATCTCCTTGCGCAGGTCCAGGCTGTTGCCGAGGTCCCGCAGCTCCTTGAGGCCGTACTCGTCGTCGTCGCTCATCAGGTTCTTGCGGATGAACGTCTTCGGATTCAGGTCCTCGAACTCGAAGTCCTTGAACTCCGGGCCCAGCTCCCGCCGGATGTCCTCCTTGGCGCTGTCGGAGAACTCCCGCACCTTGCGGATGAAGGCCATCGTGTCCTGGATGACCTTCGGCAGCTTGTCGGGGCCGAAGACGAGCACGGCAAGGACTACGAGCGCGACCAGCTCAAGCGGGCCTATGTCGAAGAACACCGTGCAGCTCCTTGGGACGTCCGCAGCCGGGAGGGCTGAGTCCGGCGGACTTTACGTTACCTGCCCCCGCGGGCACTGCGGGAGTGGGCTGCGGCCAACACTACGTCGCGGCGCGGTGAAGGTCTCGTCTCAGCGCAGTGCCGCGGAGCTGCCCACAGAGCCGTTCAGCGCGTGGGCGGGGCCGATGGTGAACGCACCCGCCGGGACCGCTCCGGGGGACGCCTGCGGGCTGCTGAGGGCCACGGAGGTGACCGAGGCCACGGCCGCCGCCGACGCCAGCGCGGTGGGCGAGGGGGCACTGGCCTGCCGCAGCCGCCGCTGCTCGCGCGCGTCCAACAGGTCGCGGGGGGTGGTGCCGTGGGTGTCGGTGACCGAGTTGGCAGCACTGAAAGGAGTGACCGCGGGTCCGTCGTCCGGGTGAGCGCCGCTGTCGACGCCGGCCTCCATCGGCAGCGCGCCGCCGAGGGCGATGGCCGCCATCGAGAAGGCGCCCGCGGCGGCGAAGGCGAACCGCCGGCCGCGGGATGCCTGCGCGGCGGCGGGGGCGGCGGCGCCGCGGGGATCGAGCGGACCCTGGTCGCCGGTGAGGGTGCGGGCCAGCTCGTGGACGCGGAAGCCGCGGGCGCCCTTGCCGTCGCCGGGCGCGACCAGGTCGGGGGCCGGGTCGAGGTAGGACATCTGGCGCCGGCCGCCGGAGCCGAAGACGCCGGAGCCGAGCAGTCCGCCGTCGAAGGGTACGCGCCGGCCGCCCTGCGGCACCTCGTGGACACCGCCGAGCGCGCCCTTGCCGTCGGCGCCGGTGCCCGCGCCGTCGCCGCCGTCCTTCGTGCCGCAGGCCCCCAGGCCCTGCAGCCTGGCCAGCAGCCCGGCCGAGATCGTGGGCAGCTCGGAGGCCGCCACCACGCTCTTGAGCCGGCGCTGTTCGGTGGCCGCCGCCTTGCACTGCGGGCACGTGGCCAGATGCGCCTGCACCCGGTCGCGGGCGTCGTCGGCCAGTTCGCCGTCGACGAACGCGGCGAGCCGGTCGCCGAGATGCTGTTCGGCGGGCGCGACGCGCTGTGCGCGCTGCTCGCCGAAACCGCTGCTGCTCACGTTCTCCCGCCCTCCAGGCCAGGTTCGGGTGCGGCGGCAGCGAAAGCGGGAACCGGCCGGGCGCCGGGCGCCCGGTGCTCCAGAGCCTTGCGCAGGTGGGAGCGGCCCCGGTGGATCCGGCTCCGCACCGTGCCCAGCTTCACGCCCAGCGTCGCCGCGATCTCCTCGTACGACAGCCCCTCGATGTCGCAGAGCACCACGGCGGCCCTGAACTCCGGTGCGAGGGTGTCCAGCGCCTGCTGGACGTCCGCGTCGAAGTGGGTGTCGTTGAAGTGCTGCGCGGGGGACGGTTCACGGCTGGGCAGTCGCTCAGCCGCGTCGTCCCCGAGGGCGTCGAACCGGATGCGCTGGCGGCGCCGCACCATGTCGAGGAACAGATTGGTGGTGATGCGGTGGAGCCAGCCCTCGAAGGTGCCGGGCGTGTAGGTGGACAGCGAGCGGAAGACCCGGACGAAGACCTCTTGGGTGAGGTCCTCCGCATCGTGCTGGTTGCCGGTCAGCCGGTAGGCCAGCCGGTACACCCGGGCACTGTGCGTGCTGACGATCTCCTCCCAGGAAGGAGGCGTCCACGCCTGAGGGTCCCCGTCGGTGGCGAAAGTCGCGGTCGAGGAGTCGTTGTCGCGTGAACTGTCATCAGCAGTCTTGGTCACGGATTTCGGCTGTCCGGCCGACCTGCGAAAGCGCGCGAGCACCTTCCGGTCACCGGCCGCAGCCGCACCTCCCCTGTCGGCTCTGGTGGTGTCCAGTAGAGCCTCTACCATATCCACCTCGCCCGTTAGCTCCGGATAAATGCAGTGCTGCCTCGGGGCCGGGGGCCCGCTCCGCTGTCGCGGACGCCCGCCCTTGTGCCTTCGCTGTGCCTAACGCGCGGTCCCATCTGCGGGTTCCCCGACCCAACGGATAGGGTCGCCCGGGCGGGGCCGCACACGGTCATTCAGACGGTCATCGGGCACAGTCGGGTACGAGGAGAGGGCCATTACCGGCAACCGGCAGGCGAGCTGGGCGTTCGCCGACGCGTTCGTCGCCGAGGACGACGCCCTCATACGCGCCAGGGCCCGCTCGCACGCGTCAGGGCTGCGGCCCGTCTCCCCCGGCACCGGTGCGGCGCTGCGGCTGCTGGCGGCGGCGGGCAACGCGAAATACGTCGTCGAGATCGGCACCGGCACCGGCGTCTCCGGTATCCATCTGATGCGCGGGATGCGCCACGACGGGGTGCTGACCACCGTCGACACCGAGCCGGACCGCCAGCAGCTCGCCCGCGAGGCCTACCGCGAGGCCGGCTTCGCCGCGAACCGCTCCCGCTTCATCCCCGGCGCCGCCCTCGACGTCCTGCCGCGCCTCACGGACGGCGCCTACGACCTGGTCTTCTGCGACAGCGACCGGCTGGAGTACCTCGACTACCTCGACGAGTCCCTGCGCCTGCTGCGCCCGGGCGGCGTCGTCTGCTTCGAGGGCGTCTTCGCGCAGGGCCGCGCCCTGGACGCCGCCCACCAGGACTCCGAGTCCCTCGCGGTGCGGGACCTGATGCGGGCCGTCCGGGACAGCCCGCGGGTGTCCCCGGTCCTGCTCCCGACCGACGACGGCCTCCTGTGCGCCGTCCGCCGCCCCTGACCGCCCCGCCCGGGTGCCCGGCGGGAAGGCGGCGCAAAAGGGGGCGCGGCCACGCACTGTGTGTACGTGGCCGCGACGATGTCACGGGGACCGCTGGTCTCAGACGATGGCCTTCTTCAACGCATCGCCGAGGGCATCCGCCTCGTCCGGGGTCAGCTCGACAACAAGCCGCCCGCCGCCCTCAAGCGGAACGCGCATAATAATGCTCCGCCCCTCCTTGGTCACCTCGAGCGGGCCGTCACCCGTCCGCGGCTTCATGGCCGCCATGCTCGTTCCCCTTCCTGAAACCAGCTCGGACTCGAACACATTGGTTCTCGGCCATTATCCCGCATCCACCTGCCCGATGACCAACAGCGGTGGCACTCCGTTCCACAATCGACACCCGCAAAACCGGTCAATTCGCCGCCGGGCCCGTGCCACGCCCGGCCCGGGGGCACTGATGGCGCTCAGAAACACTTGACGTAGGTCACATGACCTCCGGTCCGCGGGTCCGGCATCCTGGCCTGGACCGTTGCCGCGACGAAGGGGTTACCGCCATGGCCGACAGCGTGCTGTACGAGGTGTCCGAGGGGCTCGCCACCGTCACCCTGAACCGCCCGGAGGCGATGAACGCGCTCGACACCGGCACCAAGGTGGCACTGCGGGACGCCCTGCGGGACGCCGGCGCGGACCCGGCGGTCAGGGCGGTGCTGCTCACCGGCAGCGGGCGGGCCTTCTGCGTCGGCCAGGACCTCAAGGAGCATGTCGCCATCCTCGCGGCGGGCGGCGGCATGACGACGGTCGCCGAGCACTACAACCCGATCACGCTGGCCATCGCGACGATGCCGAAGCCGGTGGTCGCCGGGGTGAACGGGGTCGCCGCGGGCGCCGGCGCCGGATTCGCCTTCGCCGCGGACTACCGCGTGGTCGCGGACACGGCGTCCTTCAACACCTCCTTCGCCGGCGTCGCCCTGTCCACCGACTCCGGGATGTCCTGGACCCTGCCCCGCCTTGTCGGGCACTCGCGCGCCTCCGACCTGCTGCTCTTCCCGCGCGCGGTGCCGGCCGCCGAGGCGGCCGGCCTCGGCATCGCGAACAGGGTCGTGCCGGCCGCCGACCTGCCGGCCGAGGCGCTCGCCGCCGCCCGGCGGCTCGCCGCGGGGCCGACCGTCGCGTACGCCGCCATCAAGGCCGCGCTCGCCTTCTCCGCGTCCCACTCCCTGCCGGAGTCCCTCACCGAGGAGGCGGGGCTCCAGACGGCGGCGGGCGCCTCGGCGGACCACCGCGAGGCGGTGGCGGCGTTTCTCGCCAAGCGCCCCGCCGTCTTCGAGGCGCGTTGACCGCGTCCGTGCCCCGGTGCGGGCTCAGCGGGCCGAGCAGTCGGCCAGGTGGTCGTTGACCAGGCCGCAGGCCTGCATCAGGGCGTGGGCCGTCGTGGGGCCGACGAAGCGGAAGCCGTGGGCCTTGAGCGACTTGGACAGGGCCGTGGACTCCGGTGTCGTCGCCTGGATGTCGGCGGAGGTGCGGGGGACGGGCCTGGTCGCGGGATCGGGCGCGAAGGACCAGATGAGGGCGTCGAGGCCGCCGTCGTCCCGCAGGGCCTGCGCGGCGAGCGCGTTGGCGATCGAGGCGTCGACCTTCGCCCGGTTCCTGATGATGCCGGGATCGGCCAGCAGCCGTTCCCGGTCGGTGTCGGTGAAGGACGCCACCGCGTCGATCTCGAAGCCCTTGAAGGCCGCCCTGAAGGTCTCCCGGCGGCGCAGGATGGTGATCCAGGACAGCCCGGACTGGAAGGCCTCCAGGCAGACCCGCTCGAAGAGGGCGTCGTCGCCGTGCACCGGCCGGCCCCACTCCTGGTCGTGGTAGGCGACGTAGTCCGGCGTGGACAGCCCCCACGGGCAGCGTGCGAGGCCGTCCTCGCCGATCACGGCACCGCCGGGCTCACTCACCGGCGCCGCCGCTGCCGCCGCTGCCGCTGCCGCCGTTGCCGTTCAGGTGGCCATCGTAGCCCGGCTCCTCGGGGGCCGGCGGCTCCTGCTTGGTCGGCGTCGTGCCCCGCGCGGGCGCTCCCGCGAGCGACGACTCCAGCTCGGCGATCCGCGCGTCCCGCTCGGCCAGTTCCGCGCCGAGCCGGTCGAGGACCTCGTCGACGTCGAGCATGCGGTAGCCGCGTACGGTCACCGGCAGGCGTACCGCGTCGATGTCGGAGCGGATCAGCGGACGGTCGGCGGGCAGCCGGTCGTCCAGCCGGTCGGTGCCGGCGTCCCGCAGCGGGCCGCCTTCGCCGAGCACGGCCATCGCCACCGCGGCGACCACCGCGACCAGCGCGATGAGCATGAACCAGAACACGTCGATCTCCCGGAGTCCGCCCTCAGGCCCGCCGTACCCGGCAGGCCGTCCATGTCAGGCACGATCGTGCCACGATCGCATGAGTCTGAGATGAGGAGCGGCAGTGGCACTTCGGCTGGGCACCCGGGAATTCGGCGAACGGGAGCCGGTGATCATGGCGATCGTCAACCGTACGCCCGATTCGTTCTACGACCAGGGCGCGACCTTCACCGACGAACCCGCTCTCGAACGGGTCGCGCTGGCGGTCGCCGAGGGCGCCGCGATCATCGACATCGGCGGGGTCAAGGCGGGGCCGGGCGCCGAGGTGTCGGCGGCCGAGGAGATCCGCCGTACGGCCGACTTCGTCGGCGAGGTGCGCAGCCGCCACCCCGAGGTGGTGATCAGCGTCGACACCTGGCGGCACGAGGTCGGCGAGGCGGTGTGCGCGGCGGGCGCCGACCTGCTGAACGACGCCTGGGGCGGGGTCGACCCGAAGCTCGCCGAGGTGGCCGCCCGGCACGGCGTGGGCCTGGTCTGTACGCACGCGGGCGGCGCGCAGCCGCGGACCCGGCCGCACCGGGTCGGCTACGAGGATGTGATGGCCGACATCCTGCGGGTGACCTGCGGGCTCGCCGAGCGGGCGGTGGAACTCGGGGTGCGCAGGGACGCGGTCATGATCGACCCGGGGCACGACTTCGGCAAGAACACCCGGCATTCACTGGAGGCGACCCGGCGCCTGCCGGAGATGACGGCGACGGGCTGGCCGGTCCTGGTGTCGCTGTCGAACAAGGACTTCGTCGGCGAGACACTGGACCGCCCGGTCAGGGAACGGCTGATCGGCACCCTCGCCACCACGGCGGTCTCGGCGTGGCTGGGCGCCCAGGTCTACCGGGTGCACGAGGTCGCGGAGACCCGCCAGGTGCTGGAGATGGTCGCCTCGATCGCCGGCCACCGCCCGCCCGCGGTCGCCCGCCGCGGACTGGCGTGACATCGCGCGCCGCCCCCAGGGGCCGCTACGCGCTCTCCTTGGTGACCCGCTCGACCGCCTCGTCCACGTCGTCGGTGACATGGAACAGCTCCAGGTCGGCCGCCGACGCCTTGCCCTCGGCGATCAGGCTGGCGCGGATCCACTGGACCAGGCCGCCCCAGTATTCGCTGCCGAACAGCACGATCGGGAAGCGGGTGACCTTCTTGGTCTGGACGAGGGTCAGCGCCTCGAAGAGTTCGTCCAGGGTGCCGAAGCCGCCCGGGAGCACGACGAAGCCTCGCGCATACTTCACAAACATCGTTTTTCGGACAAAAAAGTAACGGAAGTTCACGCCGATGTCGACGTAGGGGTTGAGGCCCTGCTCGAAGGGCAGTTCGATGCCGAGGCCCACCGAGACCCCGCCGGCCTCCAGGGCGCCCTTGTTGGCCGCCTCCATGGCGCCGGGGCCGCCGCCGGTGATCACCGCGAAGCCGGCCTCGGTCAGCGCGCGGCCGATCCGCACACCCGCCTCGTACTCCGGCGAGTCGGCCGGGGTGCGGGCGGAGCCGAAGACGCTGACCGCCGGGCCGAGTTCGGCCAGCGCGCCGAAGCCCTCGACGAATTCGGACTGGATGCGCATGACCCGCCACGGGTCGCCGTGCACCCAGTCCGAGGACGGGCCGCGGCTGTCCAGCAGCCGCTGGTCCGTGGTGCCGGTCTGCACCTGGCCGCGCCGTCGCACCACCGGTCCTGTGTGCCGCTCCGGCCAGCCCTTGCCGTACGGCAGCTCCTCCGCCGCCGCGTTCGCCGCCGCCGCGGCCTCCTGGGCGCCATCCGGGACGCCTCGTGCTTCTGTCATATCGGCAGCCTACGCATCACGGTGCCGCGGACGGCGCCAAAGGGACCGCCCGCGGCGCTTCGAGGCGGGCGCTGACCCAGGTGAAGGCCTCGGGGAACATCCGGCCCCAGGTGTTCCAATTGTGCCCGCCGTTGCTCAGCCGCAGGATGCTGACCTCGGTGGGCGACTGGGCGGCGCCGGTGATCCAGTCGGCGAACTTCGGCGGGCTCTCCGGGTCCTGGAGGCTCGACTCGACCAGCAGCCGCACGTCGGGACGGGTGGTGCGGGCCAGCCACAGCGGGGAGCGCACCCCCTTCGACGGGTCGTCCGGCGCCAGGGCCGCGCCCGCGGCGAAGGTGTCGGGATGGGCGAGCGCGAGCCGGGCCGCGCAGTAGCCGCCGGTGGATATGCCCATCACCGCCCAGCCACGGGGTGCCGGCAGCGTACGGAAGTTGTGCGAGATCGTCTGGACCACGTCGTCGGTGAGCCAGGTCTCCACCTTGCTCTTGCCCTCCACGTCCGCGCAGCCGGTGTTGACCCGGTCCGGGGTGATGGTGGGCAGCACCAGGATCGCGGGCTCCGCGCGGCCGGCGGTGATCTGGTCCTGCATGATCCGGCCGAGCCGCATCCCGCGCAGGAAGCTGTGCGGGGTGCCGGGTATGCCGTGCAGCACCTCGATGACCGGGAAGCGCGTATGGGCGAACTCCGGCTTCCCGTACTGCGGCGGCAGCCAGACGATCACATCGCCCTTGGTGCCGCTGTCCCAGCCGTGCACGGTGGCCCGCTCGAAACCCTGCGAATACGCCGCGAACTTCACGCGGTAGTCCGGTACGGCCGGCGTCGGCGAGGCGTGCGCGACGGGCCGGTCCTTGCCGCCGCTGTTGGCGTGGCCGAGCAGGTCGTCCCACGAGGCGTAGAAGCCGTACTGGTTGTTCACCGTCGCCATCACCACGAATATCGCGGTGACCTGGCACAACACGATCATGCCGACCCGTGCGGCGACCCGCAGCGGGCGCGGGCCGCGCACCCGCGGCCACAGCACCACCGCGCCCGCGACCGCGCCCACCGCGGCGGCGATGAGCAGCGCGGCGAACACACCGCTGGTCAGTCCCACGACGCAGCCGACCTCCCCCCGGTCCCGGATCGGACGTATACGATCACACCATGCCGGGAGGAAGGACCGCCGCGCACCCCAGTTCGGTTGCCCCGCGCGAGCGAGTCGTACGTCTCAGTCGGTCAGCCAGGCGGTGAGCTTGCGTTCCGCCTCCTCGATCGCGGCCACCACGACGTGCTCCTCGCGGGTGTGCGCCAGCGTCGGGTCGCCCGGCCCGTAATTCACCGCGGGGATGCCCAGCGCGGAGAAGCGCGCCACGTCCGTCCAGGCCTCCTTGGCCGCGGGGGCGGTGCCGATCACCTCGACGAAGGCGGCTGCGGCCGGATGCGACAGGCCCGGCAGCGCGCCGGGAGCGCTGTCGGTGAGCACCACCTCGAAGCCGTCGAAGACGGTACGGACCCGCTCCAGCGCTTCCGCTTCCGTCTGGTCGGGGGAGAATCGGTAGTTCACCGTGACCGCGCACGTGTCGGGAATCACATTGCCCGCGTGGCCGCCCGCGATCATGACGGCGTTCAGCCCCTCCGGATACGTCAGCCCGTCGATCTCCACCCGGCGCGGCTCGTACGCGGCGAGCCGGGCCAGGATCGGGGCGGCCTTGTGGATCGCGTTGTCCCCCAGCCAGCTGCGCGCGGAGTGCGCGCGGCGCCCGGTCGTCTCCACCCGCACCCGCATGGTGCCCTGGCAGCCGCCGTCCACCCGGCCCTTGGTCGGCTCCAGCAGTACGGCGAAGTCGCCCGCGAGCCAGTCCGGGTGCCGCTCGACCAGCCGCTTGAGGCCGTTGGCCTCGGAGGTGATCTCCTCGGCGTCGTAGAAGACGTAGGTGAGGTCGCGGTTGGCGTCGGTGAGGGTGGCCGCCAGCCGCAGCTGGACCGCGACGCCCGACTTCATGTCGGTGGTCCCGCACCCCCACAGCACGCCGTCCGCTTCCAGCCGCGAGGGCAGGTTGTCGGCGATCGGGACGGTGTCGATGTGGCCGGCGAGCACGACGCGCTCGGCTTTGCCGAAACGCGTTCTGGCGACCACCGCGTCACCGTCCCGATCGACGGTGAGGTGCGGTTGCGCTTTCAGCGCTGCCTCGATCATGTCCGCGAGGGGCTTCTCCTCGCGGCTCACCGACGGTACGTCCACGAGGGTCGCTGTCAGCGTTCCCACATCTGTCCTGAGGTCAAGTCCGCGTGCCATGTCCCGCACTCTAGGCGCTCCCGCGCCCTCGGGTGATCGGCTCCCTCGCGGTGCCCGGCGCCCGCGTCCCGCCCCTGGGCGCCGCCCCCCGCGGTGGCCTTCGCCCCTCCGGCCCGTGGGGGCTGCTCGCGCAGTTCCCCGCGCCCCCGGGTGGGTGCCACGTGCGGTGCGTCGCTTGTCGGCTGCGGCGCCGTGGCTGCCCGCGCAGTTCCCCGCACCCCCGGGTGGGTGCCCCTTGCGGTGGGGTCGCTGCTTTCCCGCCGTCCTGGTTGCCCGCGCGTTCCCCGCGCCCCTACGGGGGTGTCGTCCTCTGCGGCAGAGGGCAACCCCCAGAGGGCGCGGGGAACTGCGCGCGCAACCACAGGCCCGCGGCACTGTGCGCGCCACAGGAAGTGGCACCCACATGGGGGAAGCGGGCCCGCGGCCCGCAGGGGCTGGCGCATCCGGGGACGTCAGTGCACCCGGTACGCTCTGCCCGTGCCCACGTCAGGCGCCTCCTCGGGGCGCGACCAGAACCGCCCGCGCCGCCGCGCGCTCAAAGCCCTCAGCGCCGTCCTCGTGCTGGCGGCAGCCGCCCTCGTGGTCTACGAACTCACCGGCGGATCCTCACACGAAGCCGGCTGCGTCGTCCGCTCCGACGACGACACCCTCAAGCTGACGCAGTCCCAGGCGGCGAACGCCGCGACCATCGCCGCGGTCGCGACGGCCCGCGGCCTGCCGGAACGGGCGGTCACCATAGCCCTGGCCACCGCCTTGCAGGAGTCGCGGCTCGACAACCTGGACCACGGCGACCGCGATTCGCTCGGCCTGTTCCAGCAGCGCCCCTCGCAGGGCTGGGGCACCGCGCAGCAGATCCTCGACCCGGTCTACTCGACCAACTCCTTCTACGACAGCCTGGTCAAGATCGACGGCTACTCCCGCCTCCCGCTGACCGTCGCCGCGCAGAAGGTGCAGAAGAGCGGCTACCCGCAGGCGTACGCCAAGCACGAGGCGGACGCCACGATGCTGTCGGCGGCGCTGGTCGGCCGCAAGGCCGGTGCGCTGAGCTGCCGGACCGGCGCGGACAAGGAGGACAGCGCGGGCGGCGCGCCGGGCGACCCCGCGGTGGTGACGACCCTGCTGGAACGGGAGTTCGGCACCCAGGCGCGGCCGAAGACAGCCGGGGAGCCGGCCCGTACGGTGGCCGTGCCGGCCGCGCCGGCCGGCGGCGGGGCGGCCGGGGACACCGTCAGGCGGGGCTGGCAGCTGGCCCAGTGGTCGGTGGCGCACGCGCACGACCTGAAAGTAGCGGCGGTGTCCTTCGACGGCATGCAGTGGCAGGCGGCCCGCTCCGGCAGCGGCTGGCGCAAGGCGCCGGAGGACGCGGGCGGCAACAGCGACGGCGCGGGCGGCGGGTTCGTCCGGATCACCGTCGCGCAGTAGTGCGGGCTGTCACCGGACCGGGAGAACATACGCGGCGGCGCGCCGAAGGCCGCCGCGAACCACCCGCTCGGGGGCCGGGAGCATCACGCCCCGGCCCCTCCGCGTGCTCGGCCGTCAGGCGGCCAGCCGGGCCACCGCCGCCGCGACGCGCTCGTCGGTCGCCGTCAGGGCGACGCGGACGAAGTCGGCGCCCGCGGGGCCGTAGAAGTCGCCGGGGGCGACGAGGATGCCGCGTTTGGCCAGGTCCGCCACCGTCTCCCAGCAGCCCTCGCCGCGGGTCGCCCACAGGTAGAGGCTGGCCTCGCTGTGCTCGATGCGGAAGCCGGCCGCCTCAAGGGCGGTACGCAGCGCGACGCGGCGGCGGGCGTAGCGCTGCTTCTGCTCCACCGCGTGGTCCCGGTCGCCGAGCGCGGCGACCATCGCGGCCTGGACGGGCTGCGGCACGATCATGCCGGCGTGCTTGCGCACCGCGAGCAGTTCCGCGACCACCGCCGGGTCGCCGGCCAGGAAGGCGCCGCGGTAGCCGGCGAAGTTGGACCGCTTGGACAGCGAGTGGACGGCGATCAGCCCGTCGTGGCTGTCGCCGCAGACGTCCGGGTGCAGCACCGAGACCGGCTCCTCGCCCTCCCAGCCCAGCTCGATGTAGCACTCGTCGGACACCACGAGGACGCCGTGCTCGCGCGCCCAGCCGACGATGCGGCGCAGCTCGGCGGCATCCAGCACCCGCCCGGTGGGGTTGGAGGGGCTGTTGAGCCACAGCAGCTTGACCCGCGCCGGGTCGAGTTCGGCGACGGGGTCGTCGTAGCGGACCGGCTCGGCGCGGGCCAGCAGCGTGCCGATCTCGTACGTCGGGTAGGCGAGCTGCGGGTAGCCGACCTGGTCGCCCTCGCGCAGGTCGAGCAGCGTCGGCAGCCAGCCGACCAGTTCCTTGGAGCCGATCAGCGCGAGCACATGCCGCGGGTCGGCGCCGGTGACCCCGTGCCAGGTGCGCAGGTAGTCCGCGGCGGCCTCCCGCAGGGCGGCGGTGCCGTACGTCAGCGGGTAGCCGGGGCTGTCGGCCGCGGCGGCCAGCGCCTGCCTGATCACCTCGGGCACCGGGTCCACCGGGGTGCCGACCGAGAGGTCGACGACGCCGTCGGGGTGCGCCGCGGCCGCCGCCTTGTACGGCTCCAGGCGGTCCCACGGGAAGACCGGCAGACGGGCGGAAATGCTCACGTGCTCACACTCTCACTCTGCTCGCACGCCACTGCCCCGTACGGCGCTGCGGCGCGTACGGGGCGGTGGCGGAAGGCGCCCTCGGGCGCGGCGTGCTCTGCTGCGTACCTGGTGCGCTACTGGTTCTGCGGGGACAGCCCGGCGATGAAGGGGTGGTCGCGGTCGATCAGCCCGAGCTTGGAGGCGCCGCCGGGCGAGCCCAGCTCGTCGAAGAACTCCACATTCGCCTTGTAGTAGTCCTTCCACTCCTCCGGGGTGTCGTCCTCGTAGAAGATGGCCTCCACCGGGCAGACCGGTTCACACGCGCCGCAGTCGACACATTCGTCCGGGTGGATGTACAAGGACCGGGCGCCCTCGTAGATGCAGTCGACCGGGCACTCTTCGATGCACGCCTTGTCCTTGACGTCGACACAAGGCTGCGCGATGACGTAGGTCACGCTGTCGTTCCTCCTCGATAGGGCTCATCTCGCGCGGGAGCGCGGCGTCGTCGATGCCCGCACCTAGTATCTCCGTTCCTGGGCACGAACCGAACAGGAGGGGCTCACATGCCAGCGGATTTCTCGGCCGGTGCACGACTCGAAGTTCGTATCACGCCCGCTGACGTGGGAAAACGCGTATCTGTGCGGCAGTTGGCCGAGGTCACTGACGGGCATCCTACGTTCACCGATACGGTCGGTGTTCTCGAATCCTGGGACGGAGGAGTGGTGTACATCACGCGGAAGACAGGCGTAACCGTCCGTATCGCGGAATCCGCCCTCGTCGCAGGCAAGATTGTCCCGCCGGCGCCCGTACGGCGCGTCGCCGTGCCGGCGGTGACCGACGACGAGCTGGACGCGGTCGGCGCCCGGGCGTGGCCCGCCACCGAGACCGCCCCGCTCGGCGACTGGACGCTGCGCCACGCGGGGGGCTTCACCCGGCGGGCCAACTCGGTCCTCGCGGGCGGCGACCCCGGGATACCGCCGGACGAGGCACTGGCCGAGGTGGTGCGCTGGTACGGCGAGCGCGGCACGACCCCGTACCTCCAACTGGCCGACTCCTCCCCCTATGCCGCCGAGGCCGACGCGCGCGGCTGGGTGCGCGAGGGTGACACTCTGGTCAGGACCGCGCCACTGGCCCCGCTGACGCTGCTGCCCGAGAGCCCCGCGGGACCCGTCACGCTGGCCAGGACGCCGGACACCGCGTGGCTGACCGCCTACCACCGCACGGGCGGTCTCGCGGACGCCGCGCTCAAGGTGGTCACCGGCGGGCCGTCCGTCTGGTTCGCCACGATGCCCGGCGCGATCGGGCGGGCCGTGGTCGACGGATCGTGGGCGCTCTTCGGGGCGGTCGAGGTCATACCGTCGCACCGGCGGCAGGGCCTGGCCACCGCCGTCATGGGCGTACTCGCCCGGCGCGCCGCCCAGGAGGGTGCCTCGGCCGCGTATCTCCAGGTCGAGGCGGACAACGCGGGCGCCCGCGCCCTCTACGACCGGCTCGGCTTCACCGACCACCACGGCTACCACTACCGGCGACCGGCGGCATGAACCCACCTGCGCCCGAACCCGTACCCGAACGGTTCGCCGCCGCGGCCCGGGAGGAGCGGCCCGACCTGGTGGAGCTGTGCCTGCTCATCGGAGCCCGCGCCGACCCGGCTCTGGACGGCGCCGCCGCCGACGCCGCGCAGATCGAACTCGACCGGCTCGCCGGGCTGCTCCCGCACGGCCTGGCCACCCCGGTGGACTGGGCCGCGGCCCTGCACCGCGTGCTGGGCGCCGAGCACGGCTTCCACGGCGCCCCCGGCGACTACCAGCGGCTGTCCTCCTCCCTGCTCCAGGAAGTGCTGCGGCGCCGCCGGGGCCTGCCGATCCTGCTGTCTGTGGTGTGGATCGAGGTCGCCCGCCGCGCCGGCGCCCCCGTCTACGGTGTCGCCCTGCCCGGCCACTTCGCCGTCGGCCTCGGCGACCCCGACGGCCCGCACGTGCTGGTCGACCCCTTCCACGGGGGCCGCGTCATGTCCCACGCCGACGCGGAGATCCTCGCGGCGGGCGCCGACGTCTTCACCCCGGCCGACCCGCTGGACGTCGTCCAGCGCATCCTGAACAACATCCGCGCCTGGGCCGCGCCCCGCCCCGAACACCGCCCGGTCCAGCTCTGGACCCTCGACCTGACGCTGCTCCTCCCCCGCCACCCCGCCAAGTTGCGCTACGAGCGCGCGCAACTGCTGGTCATGATGGGCGACTTCCTCGGCGGGGCCGCGGAGATGGAGTCCTACGCCGACGTTATCGGCGCCTTCGACCCGGAGTCCGCCGGGGCCATCCGCACCAAGGCGCGGGCCGCGCGGGCGCACCTCAACTGACCTCTGCCGCCCGGCGCCCGCTAGAGCCAGCCCTTCTCGCGGGCGATACGGACCGCCTCCGCGCGGTTGCGGGCGCCGGTCTTCTGGATCGCGGTGGACAGGTAGTTGCGTACCGTCCCCTCCGACAGGCCGAGCCGCCCGGCGGCCTCGGCATTGACGCTGCCGTCCGCCACCGCCGTCAGCACGTCCCGCTCCCGCGCGGTCAGCGGGTCCGCCCCTTCGGCCAGCGCCGCGGCGGCCAGCGCCGGGTCGATCACCCGCTCCCCCCGCAGCACCCGCCGCACCGCCTCGGCGAGTTGCGCGGCCGGCGCGTCCTTGACGAGGAAGGCCGCGGCGCCCGACTCCATCGCCCGGCGCAGATACCCGGGCCGCCCGAAGGTCGTCACGATCACGACCTTCACCCGCGGGCACGCCGTACGCAGCAGCGCCGCCGCCTCGATCCCGGTCATCCCGGGCATCTCGATGTCCAGCAGCGCCACATCCGGGGTGTACGCCCTGGCCGCGGCCACGACCTCGTCGCCCCTGGCCACCTGCACGACGACCTCGATGTCGTCCTCCAGCCCGAGCAGCGTCGCCAGCGCCTCCCTGACCATCGACTGGTCGTCGGCGAGTAGCACCCTCACGGGTGGCGCGTCGGTCATGGGCATCAGCGTAGGGTCACCCGGTGATACGCATCAGGGCGACCCGGTTGCCGCGTACGGTGAAGGCGAAGTCGGACGGGCCGTTGAAGCCGTTGCCGCCGACCTGAGCGCTCACGGTGGTCGTGTCGCCCTCGGTACGGCAGCCGGTCACGTCCACCCGGACCTGTTTGCCGATGAATTCGGCGTCGCTCCAGCCGCGGATCGCGTCGTGGCCGCGGAATTCGCGGCCCCAGTCGTCGATGGCGCCGTCGTCAGTGAAGGCGGCGAGGAAGTCTTCGATGGCCCCGGCGTTCGCGGCTTCCAGCGCTGCCGCGACGGCGATGGGCAGGGGTGCGTGCGTCATGTCTGCCTCAACGAATCCGGCCTCCGGCCCGGCACCCGCCGAACAGGTTCACCTCTCGCGGTGTCCCGCACCCTTCCGGGGCCTCGCCCCCCTGCTCCTCGCGGTGCGCCGCTGCCCGACTGCGGCTGCCTCCGCCGTTGGGGTGGTGGCTGCCTGTTTCCACACGACGGTCCGCCGTGGCTTGTCGCGCAGTTCCCCGCGCCCCTGATTGATTGCCGCGTGCGGTGGCACTTCGCACGTGCGGTGCGTCTCGGCTGGGCGCGCAGTTCCTCGCACCCCCGGGGGACGTGCCCTCTGCGGCGGAGGACGAGCCCCGTGGCGCGGGGAACTGCGGCCGGCCCCCGCCGGGCCGCAGGCGTGCCGCGGCACCGCGAGTGGCGGTCGCCCGGGGGCGCGGACCTCGCGCGCTGCGGAGCCCGTTCACAGGGTGACCGTTGCCCAGATGCATTTGCCGCCCTCGGTGTAGCGCGTCCCCCAGCGGCGGGCCGTGACGGCGACCAGCTGGAGGCCGCGGCCGAATTCGTCGTCAAGGAGGGGGTGCCGCACCCGCGGCGTCGCCTGGGACCCGTCGTAGACCTCGCAGGTCACGGAGCCGTCAGCGAGGTGCAGGAGGCGCAGCCTCAGGAAGCCGGCGACGTCGTCGCCGACATCCGTACCGATGCCCACCGCGTGCCGCACCGCGTTGCCGATGAGTTCGCTCACGATGAGCGTCGCCGTCTCGGTGAGGTCGCCGAGGTCCCACGCGGCCAGCTCCTCCGCCGCGAGGGTCCGCCCGCGCTGGGCGGACTCGGGCGTACGCGGGAGGTCCCACGCGGCGATCCGGCGGGCCGGCACCCGCCCCACGGCCATCGCCAGCAGAACCGCGTCGTCCTGCCGCTCCGGGTCCGGCGGGAGCTGTTCGTTGATCGTGTCGCACAGCGTGTCGAGCCAGGGGCCGCGGCGGGAGGCGTCGGCCGGCAGCGGGGCGGTGGCCGCGTAACGGGTGAGCAGGTCGGTGAGGGGCGCCGCGTCGCGGTTCGCGGTGTCGAGGAGGCCGTCGCTGTAGAGGATGAGGACGCTGCCCTCGGGCAGTACGGTCTCGGTGACCGGCGCCGGGACCTGCGCCTGGCCGAGCGGCTGGCCGGCCGGGAGGTCCGCCTCGCGGGCCTTGCCGCCGGGCCGGATGACGATGGGCGGCGGGTGGTCGGCGCCCGCGATCCGGCAGTCGCCGGTGGTGGCGTCGTAGAGCACCAGCATGCACGTGGCGGTGAGCGGCCCGAGCCGCCCCGCCACGTCGTTGAGGTGGGCCATGATCTCGTCGATGGGCAGGTCGAGCGTGGCGACGGTGAGCGCGGCGTGCCGGATGATGCTCATGGCGATGGCCTGTTCGAGGCCGTGGCCCTTGACGTCGCCGATGACGGCGAGCGTACGGCCGCCGGGCAGCGGGATCGTGTCGTACCAGTCGCCGCCGACCTCCTCCCCCGCCGCGAGCCGGTAGCGGGCGGCGCTGCGTACCGCGACAGTGTCGGGCAGGTCGCCGGGGAGCAGTTCCTGCTGGAGGCGTTCCGCCCGGCGCCTGGCCTCCTCGTAGAGCCTGGCATTGCCGAGCGCCTGGGCGATGATCACCCCGACGGTGCCGAGCAGCGTCTTCTCCCGCTCGGCGAAGTCGCGGGGCGCGGGCCAGCTGATGATGCACGAGCCGGCCCGGCGGTCGCCGACGATCAGCGGCAGTACGGCCCAGGCGCCCGTTCCGCCGTGCCGTGCGAGCGGGGTGAGCTGCGGCCAGTTCCTGTCGAGTTCGGCGAGCGAGGAGAAGAACCGCGGCACCGCCGTGTCGGTCGCGGCGGTGAGCCGCTGCGGCCAGCCGGGCGCCTCCAGCTCCGCGCAGAACTCCGCCGAATAGCCGGTGGCGGCGACCAGCCGGGGCACCGGGCCTGTCAGGTCGTGCACGATCAGGCCGCGCGCGGCGACCAGCGGCAGCACGTGCTCGGTGATCGCCGCGACCACGTCGGAGGTGTCCAGGGCGCGGATCAGCGCCTCGTTCAGCTCGGTCGTCAGGCGGCTGCGTTCCGCCTCGGCCTGCGCGGCGGCCTTCTGCTCGGAGATGTCGGCCATCTGGGTGGCGACGAAGCCGTTCACCTCCACGGCACGCACCAGCCAGGAGGAGGGCAGCCCGCCGTCCGCGTCGTGGTACGTCAGCTCGGCGGTCACCGCGGCCTCCGGCGCGGCCCGCGCACTGGCCAGCAGTTCCGGGATGCCCTTGCCCGCGAGGCTCGGCTGCTTCTCCCAGGGGACCTCGCCGGTCATCTCGGCGCCCGCGCCGTCGCCGAGTTCCCGGGCGGCCCGGTTGGCCCATTCGACGCGGTTGTCCGCGGACAGGACGTGGATCGGGTCGGGGTGCAGTTCGAGCAGGCCGACGAGCCAGGCGAGCCGGCTGCGGCGGGCGGTGACGTTCCAGATGGTGCCCGCCCTGCGGACCGGGTGCCCGCTGTCGTCGTATTCGAAGCCGGCCCGCAGTTCGACCCAGCTGATGGCGCCGTCCGCGCCGACGACACGGTATTCGACGGCGTACGGCTGCCCGGTCGCGATCGACGCGTCGACGGCCGCCTGCGCGTCGGGCCGGTCGTCGGGGTGGACGCGCTCCATCCAGGTCTCGATCCGGTGGTCCCAGGTGGCGGCGTCCAGGCCGGCCGCGGGGATGAGGCTCTCGGTGACCTCGTCGATGTCCAGCAGCCCGGTGTCGAGGTCCCAGCTCCAGGTCCCGACGCCGACCTGCCGCATCACCTGCTCCCGCACCGCGATCGGCTCCAGCCACCAGGGGGCGCCGCTAGTGCGCCGGTGCCGGGCGCGCGAGAGCCGGGCGCCGAGGGAGGCGGCGACCCGGACGAGGAAGCGCTCGCGCCCGGCGGCCGGGGCGGCGCCGGTGAGGACCGAGAGGGCGCCGACCGGCTCCCCGTCGAGCACGATCGGCGCGGCCAGCAGGCCCCCGGGCAGACCGGTGTCCCCGTCCGCCGCCGCGGGCCACCGCGGGGACCAGGTCACGCAGCCGCGCGTCACCGCGTGGGACGGTGCCGTGGCCGCGGTGAACGGCAGCTCGTCCCAGCGGTGCGCCAGCGGGCCTGGCAGCCCGTTGACCGCCACGAGGCGCAGGGTGCCGTCCGCGGCGCCGCTGAGGTGGACCAGGCCGCCGAAGCCGCCGAGGGCGGCCACGGCCTGCTGGAGGGCGAGCCGCAGCAGATCGGCCTCGCCGAGGCCTTCGGCGGTTTCGAGCAGGCGCAGCCGGACGGCCTCCGCCGGGTCGTCGCCGGGTTCGCTGTGCGCGGCTGCCATCAACGCATCACCTGCCTCACCCTCCACTCCCATTCTTGCGCCGATCGCCAAGCACCGCCCTGGCGGGCGGCCGTCCCCCCATCCGCCGCACGTGCGGACGCACCGCACCACCCTCGGGGGCCCCAGCCCCCGCTCACCCTCATGTGCGGACGGACCGCACGGCCCCCGGCCGGGGGCGCCCCCCACCCACCGTTGTACGCCGACGGACCGCGCCCCAGGGGGCGACCAGCCCGCCACCCGCCGTCGTGTGCGGACGGACCGCACCACCCCGGGGGCGCGGGGAACCGTGCGACAAGCCCCCACCGGGGGCGCGGGTCGTCACCGACCCGAAGGGCCTCCTCGGTCCGATCCGGACCACCGGCCGGTGGGGGCTGAGCGCGCAGTTCCCCGCGCC
>NZ_JAJSYW010000072.1:0-30364 GCF_036815005.1 Streptomyces sp. IBSBF 2435
GCGCTGACCACCGTGCAGGACAGGGGGCGGGCGGGGTTCGCGCATCTCGGGGTGCCGCGGTCCGGGGCACTCGACCTGCCCGCGCACCGGCTGGCGAACCGGCTGGTCGGCAATGACGAGCGGGCCGCGGGGCTGGAGACGACGGTGACCGGCTGCGCGCTGCGGGCGTCGCGTGCGGTGCTGGTCGCGGTGACGGGCGCGGCCTGTCCCGTACGGATCGACGGCCGCCCAGCGGCCTGGGGCGCGCCGGTGGTGGTGCCGGACGGCGCGGTGCTCGACGTCGGCGCCGCGACGACGGGGCTGCGCAGTTACGTCGCGGTGGCCGGCGGGCTGGCCGTCAAGGCGGTGCTGGGCAGCCGGGCCACCGACCTGCTGTCCGGGCTCGGACCCGCGCCGCTCGCCGAGGGCGATGAACTGCCCGTCGGCCCGGAGCGGAACGGCAGTTGCGCGGCGGACGTCCTGCCGTACGGCGCGGCCGGGTCGGAGCTCGTGCTGCCGTTCCTGCCCGGGCCGCGTGACGACTGGTTCGCGGCAGGCTCCCTGGCCGCCATGGTCAGCGGGGCCTACACCGTCTCCCCCGCCTCCAACCGGATCGGCCTGCGCACGCTCGGCCCCGCACTGCGCAGGGCCGCCGGGCGGGACGGCGAACTCCCCAGCGAGGGAATGGTGCCGGGCGCTGTCCAGGTGCCGCCGGACGGCCGCCCCGTCGTCTTCCTCGCCGACCACCCGACGACCGGCGGCTACCCGGTGATCGGCGTCGTGCCCGAGGAGTCGCTGCCCGCCGCGGCCCAGTCCGCGCCCGGGACCAGGATCCGCTTTGTCGCACTGCGGTCCGGCCGGCCCGAGCTGTGAGCGGCCGGGATGGGCGGTCGGCGCCCTGCCGACGGCACGTCATGGCCCGCGCCCGTGCAGGGTGTTTGGCCCTCGCGGTGGCGTTCGCCTCGTCCGGTCCGCGGCCGGTTGCCCGCGCTTCCGGGTGAGTGCCCCTTGCGGGCGCGCTGCTTGCCTGCGGCGCCCTCGTGGTCGCTCGCGACCGTTGCGGACCGGACTTCCCGAGCCGAACACCGGTACGTCCGCGCTTCATGCATGTCCTAGAGGGGATCGGTCCTCGGTCGGCCGGCGCGGGCGCGGGGCGTGGCTTCCTCGACCTGGGCACGGGTGGCCTTGCGGTAGAAGCGCTCACCGTGGGCGTCGGTGATGTCGACGACGGCAGCGGTCCACTCCTCGGCGGGCTCCTCAGGGACGAGCCCGACCCGGTAGTGCGCGTCCCTGAGCACCTCCTCCGTCAGCCGGACCCCGGTGAACCGCTCGGTCAGCGCGAGGACCGCCGCCTTGTCGTCGAGGGGGTCGCTCGTGCTGTCCTCGACGTCCGAGAGGTCGCAGCCGGCCTCGCGCATCATCGGGAGGAGGGCGTCGGGGGTGCTGCCGTCCCTGAAGGCGGGGCCGTCGAAGGCGGTCCGCAGCTCCCCGTCCTCGTACCAGGAGAAGCCGGCCAGCGGCTTGCCACCGTTGCTGAAGTGCGCCACGGCCCGGCCCCCCGCCGAGAAGGCCTCCATGAAGCGCGGCCGGATGCCCGTGCCGCCCCGTGCGATTTCCCAGACGAGCGTCCAGTCGCCGCCCTCCCCCGGCACGGTGAAGGCGCCCGCGAGGAAGGAGTCGTCCGAGTAGTCCATCGGGTCGCACAACTCGTCCTGGAGCTCGGTCAGGTCCTCGGCCCCCGCACATGTGCCCCGCGGCTCCGCGCCCATGGCCCGCAGCACCTCCTCCGGAGGCACGCCCCGGACCAGGGCCATGCTGTACCCGCAGTCCAGCGCGTTGCCGAACAGCGGGGCGGAGCGTATCCAGGCGTAGTCGTCCGCGGTCACCGAAGTCATGTGCCCCAGTCTGCCCGCCGCCACTGACAGCGCGTCACGCCCAGCCGCCACCCCGGCACCGGCCTCGAAACCTCCCGACACCGCGTGCACATCGGCTGCCGGGGCTCGCCTCCTCTGCCGCAGAGGGCAACCGCCAGAGGCGCGAGGAACTGCGCGCGCACCCACAACGCGGCCGTCGCATGGAGACGAGCAGCACCCCCCAGGGGCGACTGCGCGACCAGCCACGACGGGCCGTCGCATGGAAACCGGCGGCCACCGCCCACAGGGCACCGGGTCATCGGGAGGCGGCGGCCCGCGTCGCGGCACGGTGGGCGTCGAGGAAGGCGGCCACCGCGGCCGGCCAGGTGTACAGCTCGGCCCGCCGCCTGGCGCGCTCGCGGCGTACGGCCGCGGGCACCGCAAGGAGGCGGCGGACCGCGTCGGCGTACTCCGCGGGGGTGCCGGCCGCCGCGCCGGCCGGGCCGATGAGCGCGGGCAGCGCGGACCGCGCGCTGGCCACCACCGGCGTGCCGCAGGCCAGCGCTTCGAGGGCGGCCAGCCCGAAGGTCTCCACGGGCCCGGGGGCGAGCGCCACGTCGGCGGTCGCGAGGATCGCCGCGAGGTCGTCGCGCCGCCCGACGTGGCCGAGGAAGGTCACCGGCAGCCGGCTCGCCCGGGCACGGGTGGCGAGCCGGCTGCGCAGCGGCCCGTCACCCGCGACGACCAGCGCGGCGTCCACCCCGGCCCGCCGCAGCCGCGCCAGCGCGTCGAGCGCGTCGTCCGGCCGCTTCTCCGGGCTGAGCCGGGAGCACAGCACGAGCAGTACGGCGGCGCCGTGGCCGTACCGTTCCCGCAGTGCGGGGTCGTGGTGGCCGGGGTTCAGCCCGGCGAGGTCGACGCCGAGCGGGGCGCGTACGACATTGCGTGCCCCGATCCGTTCGAATTCGGCCGCCGCCCAGGCCGTGGTGCACACCACCCGGGTGTAGGCGTACACGGTGCGCCGGTTGAGGGCGTCGGCGGCGCGGCGGGCGGTCCCGGCCGGCAGGCCCCACGTGCCGAGGACGCCGCCGGCGCTCTCGTGGGAGACCATGACCGCGGGCACCCGGTGGCGTCTGGCCCACTCACCGGTCCAGCGCAGCGTGGTGCGGTCGGACACTTCGAGCCGGTCGGGCGCGAGCTGTTCGAGCAGCGCGGCGACGGGCGCGCGGCGGGCCAGTACGCGGTAGCCGCCGGTGCCGGGGATCTCGGGTCCCGGCAGGGTGATGACCCGGCCCTGTGGGGTGTGCTCGTCGGACGCCTCGGGTCCGGGGACGACGAGCACGGGCTCGTGGCCTGCCGCCGCGTACCCCTCGCCGAGGTGGCGCAGCGCGGTGCGCAGGCCGCCGGAGACGGGGGTGACGAAATTCGCCACCCGGACGATGCGCAGGCCGGCGGCGGTCATGCGGCGGCCGCCGCCCGCTCGCCGAGCACCTGCGCGTAGTGGCCGAGGAGCTGGTCGCCGACGGCTTCCCAGCTGCGTTCGGCGACGGCCTCGCGCGCGGCCCTGCCGTAGCGGACGCGCAGCCGCGGCTCGGCGTGCAGCAGCCGCACGGCGGTGCGCAGGGCGAGGTCGTCCCCGGGCGGCACGAGCAGGCCGGTCCTGCCGTGGCCGACCAGGTCGAGCGGGCCGCCCGCGGCGGGGGCGACCACCGGGACACCGCTGGCCATGGCCTCCTGGACGGTCTGGCAGAAGGTCTCCAAGGGGCCGGTGTGGCAGAAGACGTCGAGCGAGGCGTAGATGCGGGCGAGGTCGCCCCCGGTTCTGCGTCCGAGGAAGACCGCGCGCGGCAGCGCCTGGCGCAGGCCGTGCGCGCTGGGTCCGTCGCCGACCACGACGACCTGGACGCCGGGCAGTTCACTGGTGCCGGCCAGCAGTTCGATGTGCTTCTCCGCGGCGAGCCGGCCGACGTAGCCGACGATCAGCTCGCCGCGCGGGGCGAGTTCCCGGCGCAGTGCCCCGTCGCGGTGCCCGGGGTGGAAGCGGGCCGAGTCGACGCCGCGCGGCCACAGGTGGACCCGGGGCACGCCCTGGCCGGTGAGCGCGGCGACCGAGGCGGTGGAGGGCGCGAGGGTGCGGGCGGCGGCGGTGTGCACGGCGCGGATACGGCGCCAGGCGGCGGACTCGCCGGCGTTCAGATAGGTCCTGGCGTAGCCGGCCAGGTCGGTCTGGTAGACCGCGACCGCCGGGATCCGCAGCCGGGTGGCGGCGGC
Organism: Streptomyces sp. IBSBF 2435; assembly: GCF_036815005.1. NCBI lineage: Bacteria > Bacillati > Actinomycetota > Actinomycetes > Kitasatosporales > Streptomycetaceae > Streptomyces > Streptomyces sp. IBSBF 2435. The sequence goes on from NZ_JAJSYW010000072.1 coordinate 4,104, forward strand.
CAGGCCGCGTACGCCCAGGACGAAGGGGCTGGCCAGGTGGACGAGGTCGGCGCGGTGCGCGGTGATGGCGGCGGCGGTGCGCCGGCCCGGCAGCGCGACGCGCACCTGCGGGTAGCCGGGCAGCGGCAGTGAGGGGACGCGGACGACGGGGCAGGGGTCGTCGGCCTCGTGGTCGTGCGGTCCCGCGGGCGCGAGGACCAGCGGCTCGTGGCCGCGGCGGGCGAGGTGTTCGGCCGTGCGCAGCGCGCAGTGGGCCACTCCGTTGACGTCGGGCGGGAAGGACTCGGTGACGATGGCGACTCTCATACCGACGTTGTCGCCGTACCGGACGTTGTCAGGGCCACGAGGATCTTTCCCGTAGGGGAACGCCCCGTGAGCGTTGGGCCGCGGCCATGCGCCGCGGCCTGGACATCCACGACGCAATGCCCCATCCGCCCCGCCGGGCCGGGTGCCCGGCGGCGGGAGGCGGGTCGGCGGCCCCGCGGTGTCAGCGGGAGGTGCCGCCGGAGCTGAGACGGCCGCGGACGGCGGTCTGGACCTCGGCCTCCTCCGCGGGATCGGCGGCCAGGCGGCGCAACTGGGCCAGGACGCGGACGTCGCCGGAGGTGGCGCGGTGCGCGGCCAGTTCCCTGGTGGCCTCCTCGCAGTCCCACAGGCACTCGACGGCGAAGCCGGCCGCGAAGCCCGGGTCGGCGAGCGCCAGGGCGCGGGCGGCCGTGCCGCGCAGCTGCGAGGAGGACGTCTCACGGTAGAGGTGCCGCAGCAGGGGCGCGGCGCGGCAGGCGGCGAGCCGGCCGACGCCCTCCACGAGCGCGTCGAGCCCTTCGGCGTCGGCGCCGCCCGCCTGCACGGTGCGGCGCAGTGCGGCGAGTACGAGGTCGGCGTCCGCGGGGCCGCCGCGGCGGGCGAGCATCCGGGCGGCGGCGCCGCCGAGCGGGTCGGTGCGTACGGCCCAGTGGCGGGCGCGCACCAGGGCGGCGTCGTCGCGCATCCGCTCGAAGGATTCGACGGCGGCGCGTACGACGCGCTCCTCGACGGCCTCGGCGGCGGCCTCGATCAGGTCGAGGCACCGCGGGTCGCGGCGGTCGCCGAGGTGGCGCAGGGCGGCGGCGCGGGCGGCGGACGGGCCGCGCTGGGCGGCGGCCAGCAGCGCGGGGCGGTCCTCGGCTCCCGCGACGGCGGCCAGGCAGCGGGCGGCGGGCTGGTCGCGCTCGACGACGGGGTGGGCGTCGAGGCCCTGTTCCGCCCAGTCGAGGACGGCGGCGACGCTCCAGCCGGGAGTGGGGCCGGCCGACCGCATTTGGCGCTGCCAGCGGTCGAAGCTGACCTGCTCCGCGGCCTTCCTGACCCGTGCCGCGGTGGCGGGCTGCGCGGTGTCCTCGGCCCACAGCTGCCAGGGCCGCGGTTCGTACGCCTCGCGGACGGCGCGGGCCAGGGCGGCGTCGCCGTCGGGGGTCCGCGGGAAGCGGCCGACCACGGCGGGTCCGAGCCTGCGCAGTCCGGCTTCGCCGTCGCGTACGGCCAGCTCGTCGAGCGCCCACTCCCAGCAGCCGCCGGTGGCGGCGTAGCGCCGCAGCAGGCGCAGCGCGTCCCGGCGGCCGTAACCGGCCAGGTGGCCCAGTACGGACAGGGCCAGGCCGCAGCGGTGCTCGTCGGGGACGATCAGGTCGTCGGGGTGGAAGAGGTGCTGTTCGATCCCGTCGAGGGGGCCTTCCAGGTCGGAATAGAGCCGCGCGTAATAGAGGGAGCGCGACTCGACCCGCCAGTCGAGCCGGGGGTCGCGCAGCACGCAGTGCTCCAGGGCGGCGAGTGCGTCGGCCCGCGGCGCCGCGAGGGCGTGCAGGGGACCGTCTCCGCGCCCCCGCTGGAGGAGGCCGAGAAGGGTGCCGCTGGGCGCTATGTCTGGGTCGAACATGAGGTCAGCATCCGGTGCGGGGGGTTCCATGGCAACGGGATTTCCGCTGCTGATGCCCGGCATCCTTACCGGCCACCGGGTATTTCATGCCGGGCGGCAGGAGTGGACCCCGTGGGGACGGGCGGCGGCAGCCTACCGACTCGGGGGCGGGATGTCGCTTCCGGGCGTGCCGCAAAGCGGGGCATGACGGCTCCCGGGCGTCGGGCGGGCGGGGGGGGGGGGGGGGGGGGGGGGGGGGGGGGGGGGGGGGGGGGGGGGGGGGGGGCCGGCCGCCCCCCCCCCCCCCCGTGGCCGGAAACCCACTGGGCATTCGGCATATGTCCCAAGCACCACCAGATCGGGTATCACGGAAACCCTTACGCCCCATCGCTCCCTGTGCAACAGTCGTTACCGGCCCCTTCCGTCCGCCACGGCCGTAGAGCGCCTGCCAGCAGACACGTTCGGAGAGCGTCATGCCGTCCCCAACGCACGCGGATCACACCGCCGCGCAAACCCCGGATCCCGGTGCGGTGGACGCGCTGATCTCCCAGGCACGCCGGCTCAGGACACGGGTCGACGCGGTGCTGGGGGACAGCGACGCCGCCGAGGATCCGCGGCTGCGCTGGCAGCGCGCGCTGTGCGACCTCGCCGTGCACCAGCTCGACGACCTCGGCGCCCACCTCGGGCAGCTCAGGGACGGCCTGGACCCGGAGGACCTGCCCGCTGACCGGCTGCTGCTGCTCGATGCGCCGCTGCAGCCCGGCGGACCCGGCGCGGCCGTGGTGGGCGCGCTCGGCCGGGCCGGCAGCGCGCAGTGGGATCTGCTCACCGACGCCGCGCAGTGGTCGGACGAGCTGTACCGGATCTTCGGCCGCGCCCCCGAGGACGGCCCGCTCACCCTGGACGAGCTGCCGTCCTGGCTGTTCGCCGAGGACCAGTCGGTGCTCACCGAGATGGTGACCGGCTGCCTGGTGGACGGGCGGCCGATCGACGGCGAGTTCCGTATCGTGCGCGCGGACGGCTCGGTGCGCACCGTGCACATGGTGGCCGAGCCGGTGGTCGGCGCCGACGGCGGCACCGAGTCGATGTGGGCGGTGCTGCGGGACGTCAGCGACCTGCGGCGCAGCCAGCGGACCCTGCGGGAGACCCGGGAGTCGCTGCAGCGCCAGCGGCAGATCGCGCAGACCGAGCGGCGGATGGCGGTCGAGCTCCAGGAGGCCGTGCTGCCCCCGTGGCGGGGCGCCCAGCGCTTCCCGCAGGACGGCGGGCCCACCACCATGGACCTGGCCGCGCATTATCTGCCGTCCGCGACCAGCGCCCTGATCGGCGGCGACTGGTACGACGCGATGCAGCTGCCGGACGGCGCCTCCTTACTGACGGTGGGCGATCTCACCGGACACGGGGTGACCGCCACGTCCGGCATGGCGATGCTGCTCGGCGCCCTGCGCGGGATGGCCGTCGCCGGGCTGCAGCCGGGCCCGCTGATGGGCTGGCTCAACGAACTGCTCGACACCTCGCCGCAGCCCGCCCTCGGCAGCGCCCTGTGCTGCCGCTACGATCCGGCCACCCGGGTGCTGGAGTGGTCGCAGGCGGGCCACCCCGCCCCGCTGCTGTTCCGCAACGGGGCAGGGCGGACCCTCGATCCGCCGGACGGCGTCCTGCTCGGCGCCACCTCGGGCGCGCAATACGCCCAGGCGCACGAGCAGCTGGCCTCCGGCGACCTGCTGGTGCTGCACACCGACGGCCTGCTGCCGCGGCGCACCCTTGCGGACAGCCCGGTCACCGGCCCGCCGCACACCGACCGCGGCGGGCACCGGCTGCTGTCGATGGCCCCGCTCTTCGCCGCCGCCAGGACCGCGCAGGACTGCGTACGGCTGGTGGCGGAGGAGTTCGGCGCCCCGGACCGCGAGGACGACGCCTGTGTGCTGATCGCCAGGATCGTCTGACCGCCGGCTCTGCCGCGGACTTCGGGCGGGTGCGGTCGCAGGAGCTGCTGTCCGATCCGTTCGGTGCCGGGCCGGTGATATGCCGCGGGTGCGGCGACGGGTGCTGCTCAGACCTCCCGGTAGCGGATGCCGCCGCCCTTCTTCCGCGGCGGCATCGTCGCCTCGATCTCGCGCCGCAGGCCCTGGACCCGGCTGTAGCCGGCGTAGCGCCCGGTGAGGCGGTACATCTCACGCAGCCGGTCCCAGGTGCGGTGCGAGGAGGTCTGGCCGATCGTCAGCAGCGCCATCCGGGCGTAGGTGTCGGCCTGTTCGGGATCGTCGGCGAGGAAGCAGGCCGACGCCAGCGTCAGGTAGTCGAAGATCGTCGACCGCTCGTGGCCGGCGCTGCGCAGGCTGATCGCCTGCTTGGCGTGCTCCTGCGCCTGCACGGCGGCCGACGGATCGTGCTCGGCCAGCGTGCGGTAGGCGAGCGCCTGCATGCCGTGCAGATCGGCCTCGTCGAAATTCTGCATCCAGCTCGGCGGGGCCACATCGCCCTTGTCCGACCCGAACAGCTCCTCGGCCTCGCCGAGGGTGCGCCGCATCGCCTGGCCCTGTCCCATGGACGCCTGCGCCCACGCCTCGATGCTGTGCAGCATCGCGCGGGTACGGGGCTGGGCCTGGTCGCCCGAACCGGACTTGGCGAGCTGCATCAGGTCGATCGCCTGTTCCGGCTGCCCGAGGTGCACCATCTGCCGGGCGGCCCGGGACAGCGCCTCACCGGCGCGCGGCCGGTCGCCGCCTTCGCGGGCGGCGTGCGCGGCGATCAGGAAATACTTCTGCGCGGTGGGTTCGAGCCCGATGTCGTGCGACATCCAGCCGGCCAGGACCGCCAGATTCGCCGCCACCCCCCACAGCCGGCGCTGCAGCTGCACCGGATGCCGGTAGGAGAGCATGCCGCCCACCTCGTTGAGCTGGCCGACCACCGCCTTGCGCTGGAGTCCGCCACCGCGGGCGGCGTCCCAGGCGCGGAAGATCTCGACCGAGTATTCGAGGGACTCGATCTCCTGGGAGCCGACCGGCGCCACCTCGTAGCGGTCGTAGTCGGCCTGCTCAGCGTGCAGCGGATCATCGATACGCGGTGCGTCCGCCGCGAGGGCGGGGTCGGAGTGCAGCCAGTCGTACATGGCATTGCTGATTACGGTGCCGGAGGCGAGCGCGGCGCCCGCGCCCACCAGACCGCGTCGGTTGAACATGAGGTCCATTCCCGTGAATTCGGTGAGGACCGCGGCTGTTCTTTCCGGCGGCCACGGGAGGCCGTCTCCGGTCTGTTTCTTCCCCGTCTGCCGCCGCCGGTCGAACCCGAGATCCTCAATGGTCACGACACGGCCGAGACGCTCGGTGAACAGTGCGGCCAACACTTTCGGCACGGGTTCGCGCGGCGATTCACCGGTGTCGATCCAGCGGCGGACCCGCGACGTGTCGGTCGCCAGCTGCGGGTGGCCCATGGCCGCCGCCTGCCGGTTGACCAGCCGCGCGAGTTCGCCCTTGGACCAGCCGGTGAGGCCGAACAGGTCCGCGAGTCGGGTGTTGGCACCATTGCCCACGTCAAGCCCCCAGGTTCCTCGGCGTTGTTGACACTATTCCCCCCGGCAATCGCCCCGCGAGTATTCGCCAGGGTTCGCCAGGCTTCGCCAGATGGTCTGCCACGGGCCGCCGGGTGTCAGGTAGGAACGCGCCACCCCGCCCCGACGCCGCATTCCCCAGGGTGCGGCGCTAGGCCGGGGTCGGCGCCCCTGAACTCGTAGGCACGCGAAGGGATCTGCTTCTTCCCATGTATTCGGCATCGGCCTCCGTGTCCGCCCCACCCCGCCCCGCTTACCCCGTCGCCGCGGGGTCCGCCGTCAGATCCCGACCGCCCGCCGGCCTGCGGCGCGGGACGCTCGGCGGCGCCCATCCGCTCAGCGGGAGACTCGACTTGACCGGCCCGCAGGGGACGCAGCTGCGCACCGCCGTCGCCGCGGTGCAGCGGATCTGTCCCGAGTTCCACCCCGTGCAGCTGCTGCGCCGCGGTGGCCGCACCGCGCTGCTGATCGGCACCTCGGGGCGCTCGCCCGCGGTGGCGAAGTGCCTGCTGGACCACGCGCCGACGTGGGCGGATCGTTTCCGCCACGAGATAGCGGCTTACCGGACCTTCGTCCGGCACCGGCCGCCGGTGCGGGTCCCGCGGCTGATCGCCGCCGACCCGGAGAGCTGCGTGCTGGTGATGGAGCGGATGCCCGGCCGGGTCGTCTCGCCGCAGCGCCACCCGTCGCACCCGCCGACCCGCGGCGACGTGCGCGCCGCCCTGTCGGCGTACTCGCGGATCAACGCGTGGCGCCCGCCGCCGGGTTCGTTCGACGCGCCGATCGACTACCCGGCCAGGATCAGCCGTTACCACGAGCTGGGCCTGCTCACCGACCGCGACATGGGCGACCTGCAGAAGCTGCTGCACGGACTGGCCCACATCCAGGGGCAGTTCTGCCACGGCGACGCCCGGCTGTCCAATGTGCTGGTCTCCCCCGCCGGCCCCTCGCTCGTCGACTGGGAGCACGCAGGCTGGTATCTGCCCGGCTACGACCTGGCCGTGCTGTGGTCCGTGCTCGGCGACGACGAGGCGGCGCGCCGCCAGATCAGCCAGCAGGCGCAGGCCCCGGGCCCCGCCGCGCGGGACGCCTTCCTGGTCAACCTGATGCTGGTGCTGACCCGTGAGATCCGCGCCTACGAGACGGCCGTCCAGCGCACCATGCGCTCCACCGCGCCGGCGGCGCCGGGCGCGGCCGAGACCGGCGAGGAGCAGCGGCTGCTGCTGCGCCGGCTGCACGACGACTGCGGGCTGGCCCGCAGGGCGGTGCGCGCCGCGGTCGGCACCCGCTGACCCCGGTGGGCTGAGTGCGGGGGCTCAGCCGGCCTGGAACATCGCCGCGGGCAGCGGCTTGAGCAGCTGGTAGAGGTCGTCGGTGATCGGCCGGTCCCAGGTGGCGATGGTCACCTGCACACCGTCGCTGCGGTCGAACTGCGCACATGCCACCCGCGACTCGGAAATCTTGATCCGCCGTACGATCAGCAGGCCGTCGCCCTGCCACACCGGTGTGTCCTCGGTCCCGGTGACCTCCGCGGGCTCCTCATTGCCGAGCGCCGCGAGCAGCTGCGCCACCTCGAAGGGCACCTGGCCCTCCTCCAGCTCACGGGCGGGCGAGCCCTCCGGCAGATTGCCGATGAGCATCGCGGGACCGCGCCCGCCGAAGAGGTCGTAGCGCAGATAGATCCCCTCGCACCGCCCGTCGGGTCCCGGCAGCAGCCCGGCCCCGAGGTCTCCCGGCCAGTCCCCCGGGTCCATCGCGAGGACGTCGAAGTCCGGCCCGGTGGGCGTGGCTGCGCTGCGGCGGCGGAGGAAGGACATGCCGCCATGGTAAGGGGTGGCCTGCGCGCCGGGGACCCGCCGCCCACCGGATGCGTGCCGCGGGGGCCGCTCGGGGCGGCGTCAGCCGGCCGTGCGGGGCGCGGCGCTGATCTGGGCCAGTTCGGCGCGGGCTTCTTCGGCCGTGCTGTCGGCGCCGCACCGCAGAGCGGTGTCGAGGCCGCGGCGGAGGCGGACGGCGGCTTCCGCGTGGCGGCCGGCCGCGCGCAGGGCGGCGCCGTGGGCGACCAGGGCGCAGCCGAGCCGGTGGGCCGACGGGGAGTCCTCCAGATGGGTGACGGCCTCGCTGAGCAGTTTGAGCCGCTCGGGGCCGCCGGAGACCTCGGCCGCGACCAGCAGCGCATGGCCGATCGCCGACCTGGCGCCGTACTGCCGCGCCCGGGTGACGGCGTCGAGCGCGGTGCGCCGGGCGCGTTCGGGCGCCTCGTGGGACTCGGCGAGCGCGAGGTGCAGCTGCCAGGGGCACCAGGCGGGGTTGCGCATGCCGCGCGGGTCGAGGCGGCGGCCGACCGCGGCCAACACCGCGGCGGCCTCCTTGTGCAGGCCGCGGGCGAGCAGCAGTTCGCCGTGCACGGCCTGGGCGTCGGGGACGGTGACGGCGGCGGGGAAGGGCTCGCTGAAGGCGTACTCGTCGGCGAGGTCCGCGGCCTGCGCGACGCGGCCGCGGGCCAGCAGGACCTCGATGAGGACGGCGACGGAATACCACTGCACGGGGGTGCCGCGTCCGACCCGGTCGGCGAGCCGCAGTCCGTCGCGGGCCAGCTCCTCGGCCTCGGCGAGCCGGCCGCCCCGGTAGCGGATGTAGCCGAGCAGCACCAGCCCGAAGGACAGGTGCGCGCCGCGCCACCCGTGGCGTTCGAAGTCGGCGATGCCGGTGGCGAACAGCTCCTCGGCGCGCTCGGGCCGGTCGGCGTACATGTACGTCATCGCGACGAGCACGGGCACCTCGAAGCCCCAGCCCTCGTTCGCCCACGGCAGGCCGCCGTCCAGGGCGCGGTCGGCGTGCCGCAGCACGGTGGAGGTGTGCTCACCGCGCAGGTTGGCGTCCCAGGCGCGCAGTCCGATGATGTACCGCTCGGTGAGGTCGCGGCCGGTGAGCCGGTCGGCGAGCCGGGTCAGCCGGCGCGAGCGGCTGGGCGAGTCGGATTCGTCGGCGCGGAAGGCGTCCCACATGAACTGCTCGGCCTGCATCCGCAGCCGGGTGCGGGCGCTGGTGGCGGTGCCCGCGGCGTGCGCGACCACCTCGGCGGCCTCGCTGAGCCGGTCGCTGTGCGCCAGGGACTGCGACAGCCGGAAGACGATGCCGTCGCGCAGCGCGGGGTCGCTGATCGGCTCCTCCAGCGCGGCCCGCAGGTGGTTGACGGTGACGGAGGGCTCGAGGAGCTGGGAGGAGCAGCCCAGTTCGTAGAGCACCGCGGCCCTGTCCTCGTCGGGCGGGGGTTCGCGCAGCGCCCGGCCGAGGTAGGTGCGGGCGGTCTCGGGGGCGCCGGCCCGCAGGGTCTCGCGGGCCGCGGCCCGCAGCTGGCCGACCACCCACGGGTCTTCCTCGGGGTGGGTCTCCAGCAGATGGCGGGCGGCGGCGGAGGGACCGAGCCCGGCGTCGACGATGGTCCAGGCGGCCTGGCCGTGCAGGGCGACCCGTACGGCGCCGGGAATCGCGCGGTAGACGGCGGTGGCGATCAGCGGGTGGACAAATTCCAGGGCGCGGCTGCCGGTGAGTATGCGGGCCTCGCGCAGCCGGTCGGCGCAGTCGGCGGCCTCCTCGCGGCCCAGTCCCGCGACGTCGGCGGCGAGTCCCGGCGGGACCTCGGTCCCCAGGACGGCGGCGGCCCAGGCGAGCCGGACCGTGGAGGGGCCGAGGCGTTCGAGCCTGCTGGTCAGGCCGTGGCCCTTGACGGCGGCGACGAGGTCGCGCAGCAGGTGGGTGCTGGAGCCGTCGGGGGTGAGGCCGCGGTCGAGCACCTTGGCGGTCAGCTCGACGGCCTCGAAGGGATTGCCCGCGGTGACCGCCCAGCACTCGCGGCAGAAGGCGTCGTCCGCGTGGTCGCCGACCGAGTCGCGCACCAGGCGGCCGATGGCGGTCGCGGTGAGGGGTTCCAGGCCGATCGGGCGGTGCCCCGCCCTGCCGGGCAGGCCGCGGAAGGCCACGGCGCCTGCCGGGAGTTCGTCGGGCCGGTAGGCGACGACGATGAGCAGCGCGAGGTCGTCGGCGCGCGGGGCGAAGGCGGCCAGCCAGTTGAGCGACTGCGGGTCGGCCCAGTGGGCGTCGTCGAGGACCAGGACGACCGGTGCGCGCTGCACGACGAGGTGGGTGAGCACCCAGTCGAGCCCGTCGCGCAGGCCCTGCGGGTCCGGGGCGGCACCCTCGGCCGTGCACAGGCCGAGTGCCGGGCCGACGATGCCGTACCAACTGCCCAGCGTGGCCTGGAGGTCGGCCGCGGTGGCGCCCGCGAGCTGCGGTTGCAGCAGTTGCCGCGCCACATGGAAGGCGACCTGCTGCTCCTGGTCGCCGCCGCGTGCGGAGAGCACGGTGCAGCCGTGTTCGGCCGCACGTAGGCGCACCTCGGCGAGCAGCGTGGTCTTGCCGAGGCCCGCGGATCCGGCGAAGGCGAGCAGGCCGCCGCGCCGACCGGCACCGGGCTGCTCGGTGCCGTCCGGTCGCAGGCCGCTGAGTTCGCTGAGCGCCTCGTCGACGGCGACGATTTCCGCCTCGCGTTCGAGCAGCGCGCGCCGACGGTGCGTCTGGCGCTGCGGCATGGTGCACCCCCCTGGCGTCCGGACGGCGCATGCACGGCGTACGCCGTGCCGCGCGGACACCCGCCCACGGCCTCACAGCGTACGCCGTCCGGTGCGGTGTGTAAGCATGAACGGCCGCGCCGGTCGGCCACTGGCAGGGGACGCGACCGGCACGGCGCTGTGGGCGGCGGCCTGCGGGAGGCAGCCCGTGCGGCCGGCCACCGGGGGAGCCTGCCACGCCGTCCGCATTCCGGCCAGGGCGCACCGGTCACGCGCCACGACTGTTCCCCCGTGCGCCCCCGGATGCGCCCCTGTTACCGCGCGTATCGCGGACCGGCGGGAGCCGTACTCACGCCGGATCGGCGCTGTCGGCCGCGGCGGCGCGGTGCCTGGCGTGGTGGCGGGCGACCCGCGCGCGGTTTCCGCAGGAGGGCTTGCACCACTCCTGGCGGGCGTGCTCCTTGACGAAGTAGCGGACACAGCGCGGCGCGGGGCAGGCGCGCAGCCGGTCCCGGTCGGGGCTCGCGAGGAAGCCGATGGCGTGCCGGGCGAGCGCGGCGGCGACCAGGTCGGCGGCGGCGGGCGCGCCGGCGACCGTACGGGTCGCGGTGGCGGTGCCGTCCTGCGGCCAGTCCAGCCGCGGCGTGACCGGGACCAGGGCCGCGGCCGCGTTGAGCCGGTCCAGGGCCTGCCGGGCGGGCGGCAGCCGGTCGGCGTCGGCGGAGCTGGGCAGTCCCGGCAGGACAGCGCGGGCGAAGAGCGCGCGGACCGCGGTGCGCACCTCGACGGCCGCGGCGAGCGCGGCGTCGTCGGCGGTGAAGGTCGCGGCGGCGTACGGCCCGGCGGCCAGGTCGGCGCGCAGCGCGTCGGCGCGCGCGCGGACCCAGCGGGTCAGCCCCGCCGGGTCCGCCAGGTCGTCGGCGACCCCGCCGTGGCCGTCGTGCCGGACCGTCACGGCGAGATCCAGCGCGAGATGATCAGCGTGCATGAGCTAATGCTATCATCGCCGCACACCATTAATTCTGAGGGGGTGCCTGTGTCCGATCTCCGCGAACTGCTGCGCGGACTCGACGTGTTCTCGGGCGAACTGCCGGACTTCGACATCCACGCGCTGCCGGCCGACCCGCGGGAACTGTTCATCGACTGGCTGCTCGCCGCGGTCCGGACCGGGGTGCGCGAACCGCACGCCATGACCCTGTCCACGGTCGGCGCCGACGGCAACCCGTCCGCCCGGGTGCTCATCGTCAAGGACGTCTCCCCCGACGGCTGGCACTTCGCCGCCGACGCCGGCAGCCGCAAGGGCCGTGAGCTGACCGCCCGCCCCGCCGCGGCGCTCACCTTCTACTGGTCCGCGCTGGCCCGGCAGGTCCGGGTACGCGGCCAGGTCACGGCCGGCGAACCCGACACCGGTGCCGCGGACTTCCTGGCCCGCTCCCCCGGCGCCCGCGCCGAGGCGCTGCTGGGCCGGCAGAGCACCCCGCTGCCCGACCTGGCCACCCGGGACGCGGCCGTACGCGAGGCCGCCGGGCGTATCGGCGAGGACCCCGGCCTGGTCGCGCCCGGCTGGACGCTCTACACCCTGCGCCCGGACAGCGTGGAATTCTGGCAGGGCGACCGGGAGCGCCGGCACACCCGGGTCGACTACACCCGCACCGACGACGGATGGAAGCGGGGACTGCTGTGGCCGTGATCGGACAGGCGGAGCAGAAGGACGTCGATCTGCGGGCCGCGCTGACGGACGGTCACGCGAAGCTGCGCGGGCTGCTCGCCGGGCTCACCGAGGACGCGGTCCGGGCGCCGAGCGCGCTCCCGGGCTGGACCCGCGGCCATGTGCTCACCCATGTCGAGGGCGTCGCCCTCGCTCTGGCCCGGCAGGCGCGCTACGCGCTGCGCGGCCGGCTGATCGAGGTCTACGACGGCGGCAGGCCCGCGCGTGACGCGGCGATCGAGGCCGGGCACGGGCGCGGCGCGGCGCAGTTGGCGACGGCGGTCGGGGACGCGCTGGACGAGGCCGAGGCGTCCTGGGCCGGCGTCGGGCCGGACGACTGGCAGCGCCCGGTGACCTATCGCGACGGCACGGTGCGCACCGCGGGGCTGGCCTGGTGGCGGGAGCTGGAGATCCACACCGCGGACGCGCTGCTGGGCGCGGGTCCCGAGGACTGGCCGCCGCACCTGTGTACCCACCTGGTGGGCTTCCTGTCCGTACGGGTGCCGGAGGGGATCGCGCTGACGCTGACCGCGGTGGACGCGGACCTCTCCTGGCGGCTCGGCGACGGCGATCCGGTGGCCGCCGAGGGCAGGCTCACCGATCTGGCGGCATGGCTGGCCGGCCGGCTGCCGCGGCAGCCGCTGACCGGCGATCCGCTGCCGCGCCTGGGCAGTTGGCCGTAGAACCGGCCCGCCCGCGGGCGGAGTGCGGACTGCCGGGCGTACGGCCATGCCGCGCCGTACGCCCGGGGCCGACCGTCAGGTGAGGTCGAACTCGCCGTCCCGCGCGCCGAGAACGAAGGCACGCCATTCGGCGGGGGTGAAGATCAGCGCCGGGCCGTCGGGGTGGCGCCCGTCCCGCATCGCGATATAGCCCTCGACGAAGGCGATCTGCACATCCCCGCTGCCCTGGCTGCTGGACAGCCACTCCGCATCCGTCAGATCGAGTTGCGGCTTCTTCCCGCTGGCCAACGGCTGTCCTGTGGTGCTTTCCGCCACGTCCGCTCTCCTCCCGCGTTGTCCTTCCTGTCCAGCCTATCGGCCGCGGCGCACGCCGACACACGATGACGGAAGCCGCCCGCCGCAGGCCCGGACATGATCACCCGGGGCCGGTCCGGGTGTCCGCTCGCGAGCGGGCCTGCACCCTTGTGAACACCCGGCGGACGGCCTGATCCTGCGGGTAGGGTCCGTTCATGACCGCACATGATCACGCACAGGGAGCCGGGCCTGTCGCGGGTCCGTACGCCGGATCCGCCGCGGACGCCAGACCCGCCCGCGAGTCCCCGCTCGCCCCCGGCCTCGATCCGTCGCGCACCGCGCTGGTGATGATCGACCTCATGGACCGCATCGTGGCCTTACCCCTCGCGCCGCTGCCCGGGCCCGCGGTGCTCGCCGCCGCCCTGGAGCTGGCCGCCGTCTTCCGCAAGGCGGGCGCCCCCGTGGTGGCCGTCCGCGCGCAGCGCCCCGGGCCCGCCGAGCAGCCGGCCGGCAGCGGCCTGGCCGAGGGAGTGGCGCTTGACGGCGACCTGGTCGTCGTCAAGCGGAGCATCGGCGCCTTCCACGGCACGGACCTGCACGAGCGGCTGGGCGCGCTCGGCGTCGACACCCTCGTGATGGCCGGCGTCGCCACCAACCTGGGCGTGGAGTCGACCGCCCGGGCCGCCGCCGACTTCGGCTACCGGCTGGTCTTCGCCGAGGACGCCATGTCGGGCCTGACCGCGGCGGAGCACCGGGCCGCGGTCTCCTTGGACTTCCCGCGGTTCGGGACCGTGGTGACCGCGGCGGAGGTCGAGTTCGCCGCCGTGTGAGGCCCGGGCAAGGCCGGCAGGGCCACGGTGAAGATCGCGAACGGCAAGGTCTACATCAACGGCAGGCCCGCCCCCGAGGGCAGCGTGCAGACCGGCGACAGGTGCCCGGCGCTGCCTCCGCTGCCGCCCAAGGGCGGCAAGGGCGGTAAGGGCGCCGCGGGCGGGGTGATCGTCCGGAACGACATGAGCGGCCCGGTCACCGAAGGCGCCGGCGAGCCGGGCCCGTCGGCCTCCGCCGTGCTCGGCTGACGCGGGGCGCGGCCTTGAGGGGCCCGCGCACGCCACGGGGGCGCGGGCCGCTCCGACCCCGCTGGTTTCTGTACCTACTAGTATGTACAGTGGCGCCCATGGAGACGTCGGAACGGTTGATCGAGAGCGCCAGGGAACTGCTCTGGGAGCGCGGCTACGTCGGGACCAGCCCCAAGGCCATCCAGGAGCGGGCGGGCGCCGGCCAGGGCAGCATGTATCACCACTTCCGCGGCAAGCCGGACCTCGCGGTGGCCGCGATGCGCCGCAGCGCCGCCGAGCTGCGGGCCCAGGCCGAGGGCCAGTTGGCCACCGGCCGTACGGCGCTGGAGAGGGCCACCGCCTATCTGCTGCGGGAGCGCGACGCGCTGCGCGGCTGCCGGGTCGGGCGGATGGCGATGGACCCCGACGTCATCGCCAGCGCGCAGCTGCGGGAGCCGGTGCGCGAGACCTTCGACTGGCTGACCGGCCACCTCGCGGCGGTCATCGCCGACGGTGTCGAGACCGGTGAACTGCGCCCGGGCACCGACCCGGACGACACCGCCGCCATGATCGTCGCCGTCGTCCAGGGCGGTTACGTACTGGCCCGCGCCGCCGACTCGCAGGAGCCGTTCGACCGGGCGGTGCGCGGCGCGGTCGCCCTGCTCGCCGCGCGGGCCGTGACCGCACCCCCGGTGCCGGACGCCTGACGCGTCACGCACGACACCTGGCGCCCGGCCGCCCTCGACGCCGCCGGCCTCCCGGCCGCACACCCGTCACCTTCCCGTGGGGAGCACACACCCGTGCACGCGATGAACTACCGAATCACCCTGCCCGCCGACTACGACATGAAGATCATCCGCCACCGGGTGGCCACCAGGGGCCATCTGCTGGACGGCTTCCCGGGACTCGGCCAGAAGGCGTATCTGGTCAGGGAAAGGGGCGTGGACGGCTCGCCGGTCAACCAGTACGCGCCGTTCTATCTGTGGAACACCGCGGAGGGCATGAACAGCTTCCTGTGGGGACCCGGCTTCCAGGGTGTCGTGGACGACTTCGGGCGCCCGGCCGTGGAGCACTGGACCGGGCTCGGCTTCGTGCGCGGCCCGGCTTTCGCCGCCGCGCCGCGGGCGGCGGCCCGCCGCTCCCGGCAGGTCTCCCCGGGCGAGAACCCGGCCGCGGTGATCGACCGCGCCCTGGCGGAGCTGGCGGCGGCCGGCGAACGGCCGGGAGTGCACTCCGCTGCGCTGCTGATCGACCCGAGGCACTGGGAGTTGCTGCACTTCACCCTGTGGCAGGACGCGGCGCCCGAGGCGCCGGGCGAGGAGCGGCACGAGGTGCTGCACCTGTCCAAGCCGGGGCTCGGCGAGATCAGGACGGGACGGCAGTGGTGATGCGCAAGGCGGTGATCGACCGCGGGGCGGGCTACCGGCTGATGGGCGAACTCGCCGGCCCCGAGACCGTCGAGGGCACCCTCGCCGGTCTGGACGCCCTGGCGCCCGGCTTCCCCGACTGGATCGTCACCAGCCTCTTCGGGGGCACGTACCAGCGGGAGGGGCTGGAGCTGCGGGACCGGCAGATCGCCACGCTGGCCGCGCTCACCGCGCTCGGCGGGGTGGAGCCGCAGCTGGACGACCATGTGCGCAACAGCCTGCGGATCGGCGTCGAAGCACGCGAGATCATCGAGGTGATGGTGCATCTGGCGCCCTACGTCGGGGTGCCCAGGGCGCTGGCCGGGCTGCGGGTCGCGGCCGCGGTGCTCCGCGGGAAGGAGGAGCCGGCGTGAACGCGGTCCGTACGGTCCTGGGCGACATCGAACCCGCCGGGCTCGGCGTGTGCGACGCCCATGACCACCTCTTCCTGCGCAGCCCCGCGCTCCCGGGCCCGGCGCTGGACGACCCGGCGGCGGCGCTGGCCCGGCTCACCGGCTTCCGCGCGCTGGGCGGCGAGGCGCTGGCGCAGTGGACGCCGTTCGGTATGGGGCGGATGACCGGGGAGGCCGTCGCCGCCTCACGTGCCACGGGGGTGCACGTGATCGCCGCGACCGGACTCCACCAGGAGGTGCACTACGGCCCCGGGGTGCTGCGGCGGCTGCGCCGCGGCGACGGCCTGGCGGCCTTCTTCGTCGCCGAGCTGGCCGAGGGGATGATCGCCGGTGACGATCCGGACGGTGCGCGGAGCACGGTCAGAGCCGGGATGATCAAGGTCGCCGGGATGTTCCACGCCCTGGACGACCACACCCGGTGGGTCATGACGGCGGCGGCGCAGGCGCACCACGCCACCGGGGCACCGATCGGCGTCCACCACGAGATGGGCACGGCGGCCGTGGACGTACTGGGGCTGCTGCACGGGGAGCTGGGGGTGCCCGCGCGCAGCCTGCTGCTCGGCCACCTCAACCGCTTCCCCGACCCCGGGGTGCACCGCGAACTGGCCGCCGCCGGAGCCTACCTCGCCTTCGACGGGCCGAGCCGGGCCCATCACGCCACCGACCCGTGGCTGGTCGACAGCCTGGTCGCGCTCGCCGCCGCCGGGCGCACCGAGCAGCTCCTGCTGGGCGCCGACACGACGTCTTCGGGCGCGGGTCCCGGCGCCGCGTATCTGCTGGGCACGCTGCGCCCCCGGCTGGTCCGCGAGCTGGGCCGGGAAGCGGCCGAGACCGTCTTCCGCGCCAACCCGGCCCGGGCCTTCGCCGCGCCCTGGCCTGCGTAGGGCCTGCCGGCCGGGCGCGGCGCGGCTCAGCCCAGGCCGATGCGGTCGCCCGGCTTCAGCAGGTGGAGCTTGGCCGAAAGGCCTGCCGCGTCGAAGGCCCGCACCAGGGTGTCGCCGTCCTGGGTGAAGTGGGCCCAGTGCTCGAAGTGCACCGGGACGACCTCGGGGGTGCCCAGGATCTCCGTCGCCTGCGCGGCCCAGTCGCTGGGCAGCGTGAGGTTGACGCCGGGCATCGCCGGGGCCTGGGCACCCCCGGCGAAGAGCACCGCGATGTCGAAGGCGCCGAACCGTTCGGCGATCGCCCTGACCGCGTCCAGCGAGACGTTGTCACCGCTCACGTAGACCGTCGGCAGGGCGTCGCCCGACAGGACGAACCCGGTGACCTCCCCGACCAGGGCCTCGGTGCCCTCGGGGCCGTGCTTGGCGGGTACTCCGGTGATCCGCAGCGTCCCGCCGTCCGGCCGCGGCAGTTCGACGTGCTCCCAGTTCGCCAGGCTCCGCGTGGCGCCGCCGAGCCGTTCGCGCGCCGAGGCGGTGGACAGCACGAGCGGGACGCCCGCGAGGTGGGCGCGGCCCGCGTCGTCCAGGTTGTCCGGGTGCTGGTCGTGGGAGAGCAGTACGGCGGCGACCGGCCCGACGTCGGCCGGGCCGATCGCCGGCCCCGCCGTCTTGACCAGCGTGCCGCCCGGGGTCGGGTAGTCGCCGGGGGCGTCGAAGGTCGGGTCGGTGAGGAGCCGCACCCCGCCGATCTCCAGGACCGCGGTGGGACCGCCCAGGTAGTGCACGGTCAGGCGCCGGGATTCGGGCAGCTCAGAGGTCATGTGTGTCTCTCCGTGTCATGGCGCGGCGGGCCGGGAGGTCCGCCGCGACGGCCGATACGGGCACTCTGCCGCCATCCGGGCCTGATCCGTGAGAGCGGCCGGCGCCAGCGACCGGCGGGTTCCCGCCACGTGCGCCGCTGCCCCCCGGTCCCGGGCCGCGGGGATCCCCCGGTCCCGGCGCTACGCCCGCAGGAAGGCGCGGACCGCGGAGATGAAGTCCGCCGGGCGCGTGTCGTGGATCATGTGGCCCGCCTCGATCGTGATGAGCCGCGCGCCGGGAATGCGGGCGGCGACCTGTGCGAGCTGGTCCTGGCGCAGGTGGCTTTCCTGGCCGCCCGCGATGACGAGGGTCGGCGCGGTGATCTCCGCAAGGCCGTCCCAGTGCCGTGCGGCGGGCGCGTTGCGCTGCCGGGCCACCGCGGCGAGGACCCGCCAGTCGTACGGGACCGGTTCGGGGCCGGGTCCTTCGGGGACGGTGCGCGGCGGGTCGGCGGGGAAGGGCAGCGGCCCCTCCTCCAGGACGAGCCGGTGCACGGCGGCCGGCCGGTCCATCGCGACCAGCGACGCGACGACCGTACCGAGCGAGTGGGCGACGAGGGTGACCTGCCCGATGGCGAGTGCGTCGAGCAGCGCCAGGACGTCGTCCCGCATCGCCTCGAAGGCGTAGTCGCCCGGGTGGCCGCTGTCGCCGTGGCCGCGCAGGTCGGGGGCGAGGGTGCGCCATCCGTCGGCGGCCAGCGCCGCGGCGACCGCCGACCAGGAGCCGCGGTCCTCGCCGAGCGCGTGCAGGAGCAGCAGTGGCGGGCCGTCGGCGGGGCCCGCCGTCCCGCAGGCCAGCCGTACCCCGTTGACCTGGTGATTCCGCACATCGCTCATGGCTGCGACGGTAGTGCGCGACCGGCGCCGCGGGCCAGGCTGTTCGCGGTCGGCCGATCCGTCACAGCCGATCCGTCACAGCTGCTGCGGGGCGTTCTGCTGCTGGGCCGCGACGCGGTCGTAGAGGATCTGCGCCTCCGCGCCGCGGCCGAGCTGTTCCAGGCACTGGGCCTCGTCGTTGCGGCTGGTGAGGGTGTCGGGGTGGGCGGGGCCGAGGACCTGTTCGCGGGCGTCGGCGACCTCGTGGTAGAGGGCGAGCGCCCCGGCCCAGCGGCCGAGCCAGCCCAGGCCGACGGCGATCTCCCGCTTGCTGACCAGGGTGTCGGGGTGGACGTGGCCGAGGACGCGCTCGCGGACCGCGGCCACATCGCGGGCCTCGGCAAGCGCCCGCTCCCAGTGGCCGAGCCGCCCGAGGTTGACGCCGAGCGCGTGCCGGGCACGCAGCGTCTCCGCGTCGGAGGAGCCCGCCGTCCTGGTCCTGGCCTCGACGAGCGCCTCGTAGAGCGCCAGCGCCTCCGTGCTGCGGCCGAGCCTGCCCAGGCAGATGCCGCACTCGTAGTGCACGGCGAGCGTGTCGGGGTGGTCGGCGCCGAGCACCCGGGTCCTGATCGCGGCCACGTCCCGGTAGACGTCGAGCGCCTCGGCCCAGCGGCGGGAGGTGCCGAGCAGGTGGCCGACCTCGAAGCGGGTCACGAGGGTCTGCGGATTTTCCGCGCCGAGCACCCGGGTACGTGCGGCGGCGACCTCCTCGGCCATGGTGCGCGCCTCGGCGGTGCGGCCGAGCCGCCCGAGGTTGAAGGCGAGGTTGTGCTTGCACTGGAGGGCGTCGGGGTCGTCGGGGCCCGCGGTGCGGATCCGGGCGGCCAGCACTTCCGCGTATTCCTGGTGCGCCTCCAGGTGGCGGCCGAGCACGCCGAGCGCGTAGGCGGCCTCGTGCCGGGCGGCCAGCGTGTCGGGGTGGTCGGGGCCGAGCACCCGGGCGCGGGTCTCGCCGACGTAGGCGTAGAGCTGCAATGCCTCGTCCGTACGGCCGAGGCCGGTGAGGCAGTAGGCGGCCTCGTAGCGGCTGGCGAGGGTGTCGGGGTGCTCGGTTCCCTGGGCGTGGTCGCGGGCGGCGGCTACCGCGGTGTGCAGGTCGTAGGCCTGGCGCCAGTTCCCGACCCGGGCCAGGTCGATGCCTTCCGCGTGCCGGTCGGCCAGTTCGGTGAGCACGCCGGGCGGCGGCGCGGCCTGCAGGCCGCGGGTGGACCAGGCGCCGGTCAGTTCGTGGCGGGGCGCGCTCACCGTGTGCCGGGGCCGGGTGGACGCGGCGGCCGTCCCGGTGGTCAGCCGGCGCGCCCAGCCGGGCAGCTCGGCGGGCGGCGCGGTCCGGTCGGCGGTCCTGCCGTGCGGGCCCCGGGGGTCCGTGCCCGGGACGAGGTGCACACTGCCCGTACCGGCCCGCAGCGCCTTGAGCCGGCCGCCGACGTCGGCGGCGTCCTGCGGGCGGTCGTCGGGGGCCTTGGCGAGCAGGTCGAGGATGAGATGTTCGAGTTCCACCGGCAGCTCGGGCCGCCGGTCGCGCGGCGGCCCGGGCACATTGTCGCGGTGGCCGACCAGGATCGCCCAGGTGTCGCCGAGGTCGAACGGCGGTGCGCCGGTGGCGAGTTCGTAGAGCACGCAGCCCAGCGAGTACAGGTCGCTGCGGTGGTCGACCTCGCCCGACGCGCCGATCTGCTCGGGCGACATGTAGTGCGGGGTGCCCATGGCCACGCCGGTGCCGGTCAGCCGGGAGGTGAAGCCGATGTCGTGGCCGAGCCGGGCGATGCCGAAGTCGCAGATCTTCACCGCGCCGTCGCTGAGCCGGACGATGTTGGCCGGTTTCAGGTCCCGGTGGACGATGCCCTGCGTATGGGTGTAGGCGAGGGCGTCGGCGACCTGCTCCGCGATGTCGATGATGTCGGGGACGGGCAGCGGGTGCCGGCGGGCGTCGTCGAGCACCTGGAGCAGATTGCGGCCGTCGAGCAGTTCCATCACCAGGTAGAGCACCCCGTCGTGCTCACCGAAGTCGTGCACGACGGTGATCCCGCGGTGCTGCAGCGCCGCGGCGACCCTGGCCTCGCGGCGGAAGCGCTCCTGGAGGATGCGGGTGAAACCGGCGTCCCTGGCCTGGCCGACGGGCTTGAGGCACTTCACCGCGACCCTGCGGCCCAGCGACTCGTCGAGCGCGCGCCAGACCTCGCCCATGCCGCCGCGGCCGATCAGCTCGTGCAGCCGGTAGCGCCCCTGGACGAGGGTGCTGTGCTGCTCCGCCGCTTCACCGCCGCCTTGTTCTTGGTGGTTCCCGTGATGTCCCGCCGCCATCGCGTGCCGCCCCCGTGGTCATCGGTGCTTCCCCGTACCCAGTATGGCCGCGCGGGGCGGCGGGCGGCACCTCGCATCAGGGCATAACACCTCAGGGTGCACCGGCGGCCCGCCCGCGCGGCCGGTGCGGGTGCCCGGAGCCGCTCGTGCGCCCGGCGCGGCGGCGGGGGCGGCCGGGCTCCCGCAGGAATTCGAAATCCTGCGCGGCTGTGCGGACCGCCCGCCGGTGCCGCGCCCGGTGGGGCAGGGCCCGGAGGCCGGCCGCGCGCACCGCGCGGCCGGCGCGCAAGTGCCAGGTCACCGCGCGGGGCCGGACGGCCCGGGCCGTGCCGGGCCCGGCGACCGGCTCCGCCGGTGCGCGGGCCGGACAGGTACTCGGGACCCCGCATCAGGATGCGGACGGCACTCGCCCGTGGTGCCCGCAGGGCGGCGGAAACGTAGGCTGGAGATCTCCATGGGGCGTGCGGACGGAGTAGCCGATGAAGATGCTGATCAACGTCGCCGAGAACGTGGTCGCCGATGCGCTGCGCGGTTTCGCCGCCGCTCATCCCGAGCTGACCGTCGATGTCGAGCACCGGCTGATAGTGCGGCGCGGCTCGCCGTACGAGGGGAAGGTGGGGCTGGTCTCCGGCGGCGGGTCGGGGCACGAGCCGCTGCACGGCGGATTCGTCGGCAAGGGCATGCTGGACGCGGCCTGTCCCGGCGAGGTGTTCACCTCTCCGGTGCCCGACCAGATGGTACGGGCGGCGGCGGCCGTCGACAGCGGCGCCGGGGTGCTCTTCATCGTGAAGAACTACACCGGTGACGTGCTGAACTTCCAGATGGCCGCCGAACTGGCCGAGGACGAGGGCGTGCAGGCCGTCAGCGTCCTGGTGGACGACGACGTGGCCGTGACCGACAGCCTCTACACCGCGGGGCGGCGCGGCACCGGCGCCACGCTCTTCGTCGAGAAGATCGCCGGCGCCGCAGCGGAGGAGGGCGCGCCGCTCGACCGGGTGGCGGCGCTGGCCCGGCGGGTCAATGCCGCGTCCCGCAGCTTCGGTGTGGCGCTCAGCGCGTGCAGCACCCCGTCCAAGGGCGGCCCGACCTTCGACCTGCCGGACGGTGAGCTGGAACTGGGTGTCGGCATCCACGGCGAACCGGGTCGGGAGCGGCGGGCCATGATGACGTCGGGCGAGATAGCCGACGTCACCGTCGAAGCGGTGGTGTCCGACCTCAACCCGGACGGGCCGGTGCTCGTCCTGGTCAACGGTATGGGCGCGACCCCGCTGCTCGAACTCTACGGTTTCAACGCCGAGGTGCAGCGCGCGCTGGCCGAACGCCGAATACCGGTGGCCCGCACCCTGGTCGGCAACTATGTGACGTCGCTGGACATGGCGGGCGCCTCGGTGACGATCTGCCAGGTCGACGAGGAGCTGCTGCGGCTGTGGGACGCCCCGGTCGCCACGCCAGGCCTGCGCTGGGGCTGCTGACTTCGCGCCACCACGGGCGCGCCCGCCGGCTCCGCGACCGGGCCGGCAGCGTGGCCGCACGTATCCCGTACCACCGGCGAAAGGACCTCGCGACCGCGATGAACGCAACCCCCGACCCCGAGACCCCGGTCGACGCGGCCTTCCTGCGCCGCTGGCTGGAAGCGGCCACGAACGCCGTGGACCGCGAGTCCGCCCGGCTGACGGAGCTGGACTCCCCGATCGGCGACGCCGACCACGGGTCGAACATACGGCGCGGCTTCCTGGCCGCACGGACCGCCGTCGGGCAGGAGCCCCCGGAAACCCCCGGCGGTGTGCTGGTGCTGGTCGGACGGACGCTGATCAGTACGGTCGGCGGCGCGTCGGGGCCGCTGTACGGCACGCTGCTGCGGCGGGCGGGCAAGGACCTCGGCGAGGAGCCGGCGGTGTCGGCGGCCCGGCTGCGGGACGCGCTGCGCGCCGGGGTCGACGGGGTGGCCGCGCTCGGCGGAGCCGTACCGGGCGACAAGACCATGCTGGACTCGCTGCTGCCGGCCCTCGACGCGCTGACCGGCGCGCTGGACGCGGGCGGCAGCGCGGCGGAGGCCTTCGCCGCCGCGGCGGCCGCAGCCGACGAGGGCGCGGCGGCGACCATCCCGCTGCGGGCCAGGAAGGGCCGGGCGAGTTATCTGGGCGAGCGCAGCGTCGGCCACCAGGACCCGGGGGCCACGTCCTCGGCGCTGCTGGTCACCGCCCTGGCCGACACCGCGCGGGAGGGCTCATGACCACCCCGCTGGTGGGCGTCGTACTGGTCTCGCACAGCGCCCAGGTGGCCGCCGCCGTCGCGGACCTCGCGACCGGGCTCACCGGGGGCGGCAGCGACGTCCCCGTGGCCCCGGCGGGCGGCGCCCCGGACGGCGGACTCGGCACCAGCTCTGACCTGA
This sequence comes from Streptomyces sp. IBSBF 2435, assembly GCF_036815005.1. Lineage (NCBI taxonomy): Bacteria > Bacillati > Actinomycetota > Actinomycetes > Kitasatosporales > Streptomycetaceae > Streptomyces > Streptomyces sp. IBSBF 2435. The sequence continues at coordinate 26,997 of NZ_JAJSYW010000072.1, forward strand.
TCGCCGCCGCGGCCCGTTCGGTGGACCGCGGCGCGGGCGTGGCGGTCCTGGCCGACCTGGGCAGCGCCGTCCTCACCGTCAAGGCGCTGCTCGCGGACGACGAACTCCCCGCCGGGGCACGGCTGGTGGACGCCCCCTTCCTCGAAGGCGCGGTCGCCGCGGTGGTCACCGCCTCGACCGGGGCCGACCTGGAGGCGGTCGCCGCGGCGGCGGCGGACGCGTACACCTACCGCAAGGCCTGACCGGGCGTCACCGGTGTGCCGGTCAGCGCCCGTAGACCAGCAGGGTGCGGACCATGCGGCAGGTGGTGTCGGACGGCTCGTGGACGCCGATCCGCTCGGCGGTGTCGCGGATCCGCCGGTTGCCGGCCTGGCCGGGCTCGTAGACGCCGGCGTCCAGCAGGGCGATCACCAGGCGCATGGTCTTCAGCCGCCGGTTGTGCGCGACATACCAGGCACGCGGGCGGCCTGCGGGCAGTGGTTTCCTGGGTAGTGGGCTCTTCAGCGGGGACAGTACGGCAACAGCCATCGGCATCCTCCTGCGGCGTCGGCCGACTCTCTCGAACACTGTCCATTTTACCGCCGGGCACTGACAAAGTCCGCTGGCCAGAGCACATCTGACGAATACTTGTACGAGCCGCCGCCCGGGCGCCCGTCCCGCCGCGGCGAGGTGTCGGCGGCCCGGGAGGGCGGAACCGGCTCAGGGCGCCCGGTAGCCGCGGTCGGCGAGGCCCGGTGCGGGCGCGGGGGCGAACCAGGCGGGGTCGTCGCGCAGCGCCAGCTCGATCCGGCCCCGGGCGATCGGGCCGAGCGGCGGCAGCTCGTCCGGGGCGAACCAGCGCACATCGAGCGACTCGTCGTCGTTGACCCGCGCCTCGCCGCCGACCGCGCGGCAGCGCAGCACGATGTCGACGTACTGCGCCCGGTCGCCGTTGCCGTAGACCACGGGTTCGTTGGTGAAGACGCTCAGCACCCGCTCCACGATCGCTGCGACGCCGGTCTCCTCCTCGATCTCGCGCACGGCCGCCTCCGCAGGCTGCTCACCGGGGTCGGGGATACCGCTGATCAGCGCCCACTTCCCGGTGTCGGCCCGGCGGTTCAGCAGGACCCGGCCGCGGTCGTCGAACACCACCATCACCACGCCCGGCAGGAACAGCAGCGTGTCGCCCGCCTTGGCGCGGATGTCCAGGATGAATTGCGGAGTCGCCATGGCCAGAGCCTACGAGAAGCCGGGTGAACGCCACATCCGCACCAGGTTTCCCAACGGCGACAACGTTGTTGCACGACTGTCCACAGCGGCTCCATCAGCGGTTACCGTGGCCCGACAGGAAGCGCCCACGCGGGGAACGCGGGTGTGACGCACCCCGTCGCTCCCGCGTGGCGTCAGGGGGTAACGGGGACATGGACACGACGGCCGGCGGGACGCCGGGCGCCACCCGTGCGGGCCGCGGTGACGGTCCGCCGCATGACCCCTGCACCGTCCGGCGGGACGGCGGCGGGGTCACCGACGCGGTCGGAATCGTGGTATTGGCCTGCTGCGCCGTCTGGGCGCTGGTCGCCGCCGCCGGGCGGCCGGCCCGCCCCGAGGGCGCCCTGCTCGCGCTGCTCGCCGTCGCAGCGGGTTACGCCCTCGGCCGCATCCTGGGCGCGCTGCTGCCCGTACTGGCGCCGACAGCCGCGGTGACGGCCGTCCTGGCCCTGGTGCTCGTACCGCCGACCCGGCTGTCGGCGCATCCGGACGCGCCGCCGCTCGGCTATCCGAACGCCGACGCCGCACTGCTCGTGCTGGCCGCGGGCGCCGCCTGCTGCGCCGCCTGGGCCGCCCGGGGCGGGGCGCGGCGGGTCGCCCTGCACGCGGTGGGCGCGGGCGCGGCCGTCACGGCGCTCGCGCTCGGCTCGGCGGCCGGCTTCGCGGCGGGCGCCGCGATCGTGCTGTGCTCGCTGGCCGCGGCCCGTGCACGACGCCGGCTGCCCGGCCTGGCCGGGCTCGCCCTGGCCGCGGCGCTCGTGGTCGGCGGCAGCTGCGCGGTGGCCGCCGACACGCTGCCGCCGGGCCTGTCGCAGTCCCTCACCGGCCAGCTCACCCAGCCCAGGGTCGAGCTGTGGCACCAGGCGGTGACCCTGGCGGCGCACCACCCGCTGCGCGGTGTCGGCCCCGAGCGGTTCGCCGACGAGGCCACCCCCTCGTCCGAGCTCGCCCCGGTCGCCGAGTCACCGCAGTCCGCGCCGCTCCAGCTCGCCGCCGAGCAGGGCATCCCCGGCGCCGCCCTGCTGGCGGCCGGCTTCTGCTGGCTGCTCACCGCCCTGTGGCGCTCCCCGCGCCCGACCCCGGTGGTGCTCACCGCCGCCGCCACGCTCACCGGCCTGGCGATGCTCGCCACCGTCGACCACGTCCTCAGCTACGCCGTGGTGACCGCGGGCGCGGGATTCCTGGCCGGCGTGGCGACGGCCCACCCCTTCAGCGCGGAGCCCCTCGGCTGACACCGGCGCCCGGGCGCTCTAGGAGCCGGCCAGCGTCCGGGACCGCAGCCGCAGCCAGTCGCCGATCGCCTGGACCGCGCCCTCGGGATCGTCCACCGTCACGGTGAACCGGTGACCGGCGCCGAGGTCGATGATGATGCCCGGCCCGCGCCGCACGATGACGGCCGTGCCCTTCTCCGGGCGCCAGCGGTAGCCCCAGCCGCCCCAGCTGCGCGGGCTGATCAGCGGCACCAGTGCGGCGCCGCTGACGTCGGCGAGCGGGATGCGGCGGCGCGGCAGCCCGATGTGGCCGCAGCGCACCTCGACGCAGTCCCGGTCGACCTGCACCTTTACATGCGTGAAGGCGACCGTGCCGAAGATGATCAGCAGTCCGACCGCGAGGCAGCCGACGACGGACATCACCAGCGGTACGAGGTCGGTGGCGGCGGGCTGGTCGACGGCGAGTTCGATGCCCAGCGCCAGGCAGGCCGCGCCCACCGTGGCGAGGACCCACTGCATGCGGTTGCTGGCGCGGCCCGTCCACACCTGGGGCGCGACGGACTCCGGGCGGGGAGCGTGCGTCATGGTCGAAGCGTACTCATTCGGCACGCAATGGGCAGCCCTGTGACGTCAGGCCGTGGCGGGTGTCACTGCCAGCGCGGCGCCCTCGGCGTACACCGACGCGACGCCGGGCAGCCCGGCGGCCCGGCCGCTGAGCAGCACTTCGAGCCCTCCCGTACCGGCGGACACGGCGTCCGCGGGGCCCGGCGCCGCACCGATCCTGCGCAGCGCCTGCGCGGCCACGGCGTCGGCGGAGCAGAAGAGCGGGGGGGGGGGGGGGGGCCCCCCCCCCCCCACGGCCGCGGCGCTGCTCGCGGGCTGCTCGTCGTCCTCCGACTCCTCGTCCTC